>WANG01000045.1 GCA_015521945.1 Candidatus Hydrothermarchaeota archaeon | reverse complement strand
TGGTCAGGCGCAAGATTGCAAAGAAGCGCATGGACGCCCTCAAGGAGCTCGTATCCATGGGAATCGTGAGGGTGGTGGTGGAGAGCGGCAGGATAAGGACCCGCCTGGACTTCACCACCTACGGGGGGCAGTGGCAGAATGAGACCTACACCCAGTACAGGCGCAAGACCTGGGGCATCGGAGGACGCGGCGGTATCTGGGGCAGCATCTTCGGCCTCTCCTTGGGAGGCGGCATCAGGAGCCTGAGCGTCTCCACCTACACCAAGAAGAACACCGCCTACACCTCGGCGAAGATAGAGATAGGCGGGGAAGTTGAGATAAACATAAGGGGCGACTACGTGCCCCTGAAGCCGCCAGAGGAGTGAGATGCTCCGCCTGGGTGACGTGATAACAAGGCTGGTGCAGGACGCCGCCTCCGGTATCCACTCGGCAGAGGCCGAGGCGGAGGCGAAGAAGCTGGAGATAGCGGAGCTCTTGACCAGGCCGGAGGAGGAGCTCGTCAGCGATGAGGAGGTTGACGAGTTCCTCAGAACCCACTTTCCCGACCCGAAGATACCCGGGGAGACCGCAATAAGAGCCGGTGCCACCTACATAGCCCCGGAGATTCTCAGGCTCAAGGTGGGGGTTGAGGAGTTCCCCCCAGTGTACAGGGTGCTCGGGGTTAGGCTGTCTGAGAAGGAGCTTGCCCCGGGGAAGGAGCTTCTGCCCAAAGTGAAAGTGCCGGTGCTCACCCCGAAGGCGGTGGCAAAGGTGCGCCAGCAGGTTAAGAAGAAGCTGGGGCAGAGGCGCAGGAAGGCTCTGGAGAGGCTGCTGAGCACCGGCGTGCCGTCCCCTATGGTGGAGACCGTAAGCCTTGAGCTGCGAGCAGGGTTTGACAGGGAGCTCAGGGTGAGGATTCCAAGCATGTACGACACCGAGGCGAAGATTCTGCCGGAGGCTATCGGAAAGGTGAGGATAAACATGAGGCTGGAGAGGTAGGAGATGCTTCTCAGAGAGGTTATTGCCCTGCTGCACTCCGAGCTGCAGAAGGGTGTTGAGGAGATTGAGAGGCAGAGGAGGGGGGGCGTGTTCATGTCGGTGGACGGGGTCAGGGTGGAGCTGCCCTTCTCCGCCGCGCTCACCGAGGCTGAGAATTACATGAACATAGACGTGGTTCCGGGGGAGGGTGAGGGCAGGCTGGTGGTGAGGTTCGTGCCGGTTAAGCAGCCAGCCGAGCCGGAGGCTGAGGTGGGCGTTGCCCAGCTCCAGCCCGCGCCGCCCCCAGAGGCGCCGGTTGTGCCTCCGCTGGAGTCGCCGGAGGTGCTGGTGAGGGAGGCGGGAGTTGCACCGGAGGAGGCGAAGGTGGTTGCCGAGCGGGCAAAGCTCAAAAAGCTGGGTGCGAGGAGCGAGACCGCCGAGGTGCTCGCATCCATCGGGCTGACTCCCGAGAGGCTGGCGAAGATGAACACGAGGAGCGTGGTGAGGAGCATTGAGCGGGCGGCGGAGCGGGGGAGGGTGCCGCCCGAGTATACCCTGAACTTAGGAGAGGTTGAGGCGCTGATTCAAAGGGCGAAGGCGATGAAGAGAGTGAGGTAATGCGCTTTTTCATTGCCGACGTCTTCTCCACCCGCAGGTACACGGGCAACCCCCTCGCGGTGGTGCTGGATGCCGCCCCTCTGAGCGAGCGGGATATGCAGCTAATAGCCAAGGAGATGAACTACTCCGAGACCGCCTTCGTTGTGGGTGTGGAGGAGGGAGGGGCGAGGGTGAGGATATTCACCCCCGCCACGGAGGTGCCCTTCGCAGGCCATCCCGTGCTGGGCACCGCATGGGTGCTGCAGGAGGTGCTGAAGCTGCCGGAGGAGCTGGTGCTCAGGGTGAAGGCGGGCGACGTGAGGGTGCACCGTGAGGGGAGGCTGCTCTGGATGCGCCCCCCAGAGCCGGAGGCGGGTGAGAGGGTGGAGCGGGGTGAGGTGATGGATGCCCTGGGGGTGGGGGAGGAGGAGCTGGGCAGCCTGCCCCCGCAGGTGGTGAGCTCCGGGATAAGCTTCCTGATGGTGCACCTGCGGAGGCTTGAGACCCTATCTGAGCTCGGGTGCTCACGGAGGTGCGAGGAGCTTCTGAGGCGCTACGGGGCTGCCCTGCTGCTCTTCTGCATGGAGGCGAGGGAGGGAGGAGACGCCACCATGCGGGTCTTCGCACCCCTCCACGGGGTTCCGGAGGACCCCGCCACGGGCAGCGGGTGCGCATGCCTGGGAGCCTACCTGCGCCTTCACCGCGCTCTGGAAGATGAGGAGCTGGTGGTTGAGCAGGGGCACGAGGTGAGCAGGCCTTCTAAGCTGCACCTCAGGGTTCTGCCAGAGCTGCAGGTGGGCGGAGAGGTGGTGCTGAGCGCCAGAGGTGAGCTTCTTCTCTGAAACTTTTACTCTCGCTACCCCTACCCCACATTCCGCAGCTTGTACTCGGAGGAATGGGCAGAATGGCGGGTGCCGGTGAGACTGAGATACTTGAAACCATACTCACCCTGTGCCTGCTCATCTTCGCCGCCAAGGGTGGCGGTGAGCTGGCGCAGCGCGTGGGCGTGGCGGCAGTGGTGGGGGAGATACTGGCAGGTGTGCTGCTCTCGGCTGCGCTGCTTGGCGGGTTTGAGGTGTCGGGATACAGGGTGGTGAACATAAACGAGAGCGTGAAGGTGTTTGCGGAGATAGGGGCAATCCTCCTGCTTTTCATGATAGGGCTTGAGACCAAGTTCGCCCAGTTCAGGAAGACCGGCGGCGTGGCTGTGGCTGTTGCCCTGGGTGGAATATTCCTGCCCTTCGTCATGGGGTACTACTTCGTGATGCTCGCAGGCGGCACCCAGGCTGAGGCGCTGCTGATAGGGGCTGCCCTCACCGCCACCAGCATCGCCATAACCGTCAAGACCCTCTATGATATGGGCAGGGGGAACGCCCTTGAGAGCAGGATAATAGTGAGCGCCGCGGTGTTTGACGACGTGCTCGGTCTGGTGGTGCTCGCCGGGGTGCTGGCGGTGATACAGAGCGGCGTCTTCTCGGTAACGGACACCCTGCTCGTGGCGGGTAAGGTTATCGGAGTCTGGGTGCTCCTGACCTTCGCCGGGATAACCCTTTTCTCCAAGGTGGTAACCTGGATGGCGGGGATGATACGCACCAGAGGGGGGCTTGAGGCGCTGGCGGTGGCTTCCTGCTTCGGATTCGCCTACATCGCGGGCATCGCAGGGCTGGCACCCATCCTGGGCGCCTTTGCGGCAGGCATGGCGATAGCCGAGACCAGGATAATAAAGAGCGTCCAGAGCTTCGTGGAGAAGGTGAACTTCATGATGGCGCCCCTCTTCTTCACCGTCATAGGCACGCAGGTGGACCTCACCGCCCTGGATGTCTCATCCTTGGGCTTTGCTGCAGCGCTCTTCGTGATAGCCGTGATAAGCAAGGCGGCGGGATGCGCCCTCCCCATGTTCCTGCTCACCAGGGATGCAAAGAGCTCGGCAACGGTGGGGGTGGGGATGGTGTCAAGGGGCGAGGTAGGGCTTATAATAACGGGTATCGGAGCAACCTCAGGGATACTCTCACCGGAGATGTTCTCTGCAGCGGTGCTGGTGATGCTCGGAACCACCCTGCTGACACCGGTGGTTCTGAAGAGAATGCTGTAGGCTTCAGAAAAAATAAAGGTGCTGGTGGCTTACCACCAGCATATAACCTTGTCTGCCTCAAATATCTTGTCAACGAGCGTGGAGTAGTCCTTGTTCCTGTAGAGCTCAAAAACCTCCACGTCCGCCTCCTTCTTGTGCACCTCTATTATCTCCTTCACCCTGTCGCTTGGCTCGGAGCGCAGAATCTCAAGCACCTTCATCTACACCACCTCAGTAGGGTATGATGACGTCAAACTCCAGCATCTTCTTCGCCATCTCCTCAACGCTCATCTCGTCAATGTGCTCGCTCTTCTCCACGTTCTTCGGGTTGTTGCTCACCACCAGGCCGCTGTCCTTTATCCACTCAAGGTTCTCGGCAACGTCTCCGCGCTCAACGTCGTAGTCCACGTCTATTATCATCAAACTCGGGTCATGCCCGCCCAGCATCGTCCCCACCGCAGAGCGGCTCGCCTCCTCCTGAACGTACCCATCTTCGCTGTTGCTTATAAAAACAACGCTAACCATCTCACACACCTCCTCAGAAAACAACGTACCTGTCAACCTCTTTCAGCATGTTGGCGTTGTAGTCCTGGGTGGTCTTCTGTATGCCATCTGGCACCTCGTGCTTCTCCGCCAGGCCAAGCTCCTCAAAGCTGTGCCAGCACATGCCGACGTCGGCACCCGCCCTGACTATCTCCTTAGCGTGCTCCGTGGGCACGAGCTTTACTCCCGGACCCGTGAAGAACACCTTCACCTCATGCCCCTTTTCAATCGCCGCCTTGACAAGACCTTCAACATCCTCTCCGTGTCTGTCTGTACACACGAATACCCCGAGCTTTCCCATACCTACCACCGATAACAAGTATGCATCCTTTTATTTAAACTTTATCACACGGTCGCTGCCCCCAGAGTGAGCCAGCTCGGGCGCTGAGCTGCCTGTGGCGGGGCTGCGCACCTCCTGCTCAGCCCGAGGGTGGCGGGGAAGCGCCTCTTCAGTAACCTTTTTATTTGTGAACCTGCATTGGGTACCTTGGAGAGGAAGTCCTTCATACGGGGGAGCTTCTTCTTCTGAAAGCATTAGGAGATGAAACTTTGGCTGAGCTGAGATGTCCTGCCTGCGGAGTGGTTTGCTCAAAGGAGTCGGTAGTGGGGACGACAAGGGTGTACAAGCACGGTAGAGCTACCTTCTATCAGGTTGTAAGCTGCAGCTGCGGCAGGATATTCCGGGGGGACGTGGTGCCTCCGCCAGCCAGAGGAGGAAAGTAGAAAGGAGTTGGTTGGAAATGGAAGACAAGACACTCGTGTGTGTGGACTGCGGTCAGGAGTTCGTCTTCACCGCGGGGGAGCAGGAATTCTTTGCGGAGAAGGGATTTGTTGAGCCCAAGCGGTGCAAGATGTGCCGGGACAAGAAGAAGGCTGATAGAAGGAGCAGGGGATTCAGATTCTAAGCGAGCGGGGCATTCCTGTTACCTTTTTTCTTTTTCTTTTGAGCTCTGCGTACTGAGCCCTCCTGAGGCAGTGCAAGCTGCTCCTGCCGGTGGCAGCAACAGGGAGCTGGAGAGGGGTAGCTTCGGTGGGTGCTGATGCCGTTGCATCTGGGATACCTACACTCTACGGTGTGCAAAAATGCGCTTAAACCGATGGATAACTTGCCTGTTTAATAGCAATTAATTATATATATGGTAATGATTTAGGTGGTAGAGTGGTGAAGGACGATATATTCAAACTGCTGGGCAGGAAAGGAGTGATAGAACTCCTGGAGAGTCTTGGCGAGAAGAGGAGGAAGTATAAGGAGCTGGAGAGCATCATAGGCAACCCCTCCACCACTGCCAGGCGGCTGAAGAGCTTGGAGAAGTTCGGGCTGGTGGACCGTCAGGTGTCGGCTGAGAAGTACCGTCCGGTGTACTACTCACTGACAGAGAAGGGCAAACACCTGCTGTCCGTGATAAGGGAGGTACGGAGCGAGTACCAGACAGAGAGCAACTCTGACAACCTATAAATAGGAGGACGGAGCTTAAGAAAGAACGATGCCTGCAGTGGGAGTCCTCAGGGCTTCAAAGCCTGACGTCAGAGCGGTGCTGGACCTCATAGACTTTGAGCCGCAGGAGTGCGAGGTGCTGGTGCTTAAGCCGCACCTGTGCTGCTCAATGCCCCACAACACGGGCGCCACCACCGACCCGGAGGTGCTCCGCCAGGTGCTCTCGCTGTACGAGGGGCTGGCGGGAGAGGTGTACGTGGTGGAGAGCGACGGCTACTCGGGCAGCGCCGACAGGGTGGCTGAGGAGCTGGGGATAGCGCAGCTCTGCGAGCTGTACGATGCCACCTGGGTTAACCTCTCCAGGGACCCCAAGGTGCCGGTGGAGCGGGACTACTTGGTGCTGGAGAACCCCTTTCCCACGCCCCGAACCCTGCTGAAGGCGGACATGCTCATCAACCTGCCGAAGATGAAGACCCACTCCGTTCTCACCGTCAGCCTGGGGCTCGCGAACATGCTCAGGGTGCTGCCCGGGAGGAAGGAGAGGTACCACCACAGGGCGGCTGAGGCGATATGCGACGTTCTCATGATACGCAAGCCAGACCTCACCATAACCGACGGCATAATCGGCATGGAGGGAGGAGGTCCCACGGGGGGCACGCCGAAGCACTCCCAGGTGATGGTGGCGAGCACGGACGTGGTGGCAAACGACACCGTGGCGTGCAGGGTGATGGGGGTCAACCCAGTGCACGTTGAGCACATAATAAAGGCAGGGTACTACGGCTTCGGGGAGTACACCGAGCGCAGGATAAACGTGAGGGGGGAGAGCATAGAGAGGGTCAGGAGCAGGTACCTGCTCGCCTGAGCTTACTTCCTGAAGACTATTCCGGCGTAGGCTACAACGCTGCTGTGGTCCCCCGTAACCTCGCCGCTGTTACCGTAGCTCAGAAGCTCCGCCTTCTTGGCCCTGCCCTTCAGGGCGGCGATGCATGCGGCTACTGCCGCGTGCCCGCAGGAGGTTATCCCGTGGGCTTCAACCCTGGTGAGCAGCTCAGCCTCGTCCATCCTGAGTATGGCATCTATGGCGAGGCGGTCCTTCTCAGCCGCCACCTCGGCGGGCTCGTAGTGGGAGAAGTCGCTTGAGGCTATGATCAGGCACTCCTCCCCGCAGAGCTCGGAGAGGCACCCCCCAAGCTCCCTGAGCATGTCAAGCTCCGCCAGGGCTATGGTTATCGCAACCAGCCTGAAGTCTCCGTATATGTACTGAAGGAAGGGAAGCTGCACCTCAATGCTGTGCTCCTGCCGGTGGGCGCTCTCGTCCAGGTCCACCACACCGCACTCCCGCCAAAGCCTCTCCACCCGCTCCCTGTCGCACCTCACCACCCCCAGGGGGGTGCGCCAGTCCTCGCCGGAAACCGCAATCAGGCTCCCGGCACCCGTGTGGTTGGGGCTCAGCACCACCACGCACTCCGGCTTCTTCTGCTCGCCCAGCAGGCGGTAAACGTGGGCGGCGTAGTAGCCGGAGTAAACGTACCCCGCATGGGGGACCACCGCCCCCAGCACGTCCCTCTCACCGCCCGCCTCTCCCGGGAGCCTCTCCGGTCCGGGAGGCTGAAGGAAGCACCTCTCAATCTGCCTGAGAAGCTCCCTGCTCTCTGCTGGGTAAAAAAGCCCCGCAACTGCTGGCTCCCTCATAATGCCACCTGTTTCAGCACCGGGGGATAAACCTTTCCCCCGCCTGCAGCGGCGCAGTAGCTGCTAACACCGAACACCCCCGTAAACACCCCCATGCACCCCCGTAAACTAAAATGTTATCTGTAGGTAATTCTACATATTATTTACGCCCAGGGATTTCAAAGGCTGCTTTACTGAAAATCCCTGGGTCTCCTCCCCTCCTCTCCCCGCTACGTACCGCTTCTGAGAACCGCCCTTATCCTGTCGGTGCTGGCATGCCTGAGCTTCTTCAGCCTCACCCTTCTCCCGCCCTCCTCCAGAACCTCAACCTGCACGCTCACCCCCTGCCTCCTGAGGAACTCAAGCATCTCCAGCAGCTCCTCCTCGCTCCTGAACTCCAGCTCGTAGCTCTCCCCCAGCACCTCCCCCTTCATGACCCTCCTTATGCTCTCCACCATGGGCAGGAGTATGCTCCTCCCCAGGGCAGCCGCCGCATCTGAGAGCTCCTCCCCCTTCATCTCCCTCTCAACGGCTATGTACGCCTCCCTGATAATCCTGGAGAAGAGGAAGTCCCTGCCGTAGTCGTAGGGGTACGCAAAGGCGTGCCTGAGGTCGCTCAGGTTGGTCTGGGAGGGGGTGTACTTCAGGGGCTCCTCAACCATCTCCCAGTCCTTCAGCACCACACCCTCCCTGCCCTCAGCACCCAGCCTCTGCGCAATCTCCAGCACCCTATCCGCCGCCTCCTCCCGCCGGAACACCCCCAGCAGGGGCACCCCCTGAACCCCGTACTCCTCCAGGAGCCTCCGCTTCTCGGGTATGCTCAGGGGCTCGTTGGTATCCCTGTGCCTCACATCAAACACGAAGAACCCGAACTCTCCAGCTTCCGGATACTCGTGCACCACGTAGGGGTTTGAGGTTCCCACAGCCTCACCGCACAGCATGAGCTCCGGGTTATCCTCAAGGAGGCGCCTGCACTCCCGGGCTTCCCTCAGCTTAGAGGTGGTGTAGGGGCACACGTACCCGCCCCTGGTAACCCCCACCACCCGGGAGTCAACAAGCGCCGCTCTGACGTTGTACCCGTTCAGCTTCTCCTCCACAGCCACCTGCTCAGCCTTCCAGGAGCGAAGCGCAGCCGAGAGCAGCAGCGCCCGCTTTATCTTGGGGTACCCCCTGACCACCTCATCCCCGAAGACCACGGTGCCCCTCTCAACTCCCGCCACGTCCTTCCTGAACACCAGCACCTCCCTGCCGCGGTAGCCGAGCACCTGGACGGAGTGGCGCTTTATCGCCCCCCTCAGGCGCCACTCGGGTATGCCGAGCTTCTCAGAGATAAGGGAGAGGTTCATGCCACGAGCCCTATCAGGTCCGTCTTGGTGACTATGCCCCTCAGCTCCTCACCGGCAACCACGGGCATGCCGGAGAACCCGTGCTCCAGCATCTTCCTCGCAGCCTCGCCCACGGTGGCGCTCTCGGGTATGCTGACCACCCGCTGGGTCATGACATCCCCCACCAGCAGGTTCCTCACCCTGCTGACCTGCTTGGCATCCGCGGCGCTTCTGAAGGCTCCCAGGGCTCTGCCAAGCTGCCGCTCCGTCAGAATCCCCACCATCCTGCCCGAATCCACCACCACCAGGCGGGATATCCCACGGTCCAGCATCAGCCTCCTGGCGTGCACAGCTCTCTCCGTCGGGGAAACGGTGCACACCTCCTTGGTCATAACCTCCTTCACTGGAACCTGTGAGTCAACCAGCGCCTTGAGCACGTCGGTGGCTGTAAGAATTCCAGCCAGGCTGGTTCCATTGACCACGGGCAGGCTCTTTATCCTGTGAGCCTTCATGAGCTTGACCGCATCCGCCAGGGAGGCGTCGGGGGAGCAGGTGAGCACGTCCCTGCTCATGGCCGTGGATACGTGAAGGCTGCTCGGCAGCTTGTTGCCGTACTTTGAGGAGCCCATAACCTTGAGCACGTCCTTATCGGTAATTATCCCCACTATCCTTCCAGAATTCACCACAAGGAGCCTTGAGACCCTGTGCCTCTCCATGAGCTCCAGCGCATCCGAAAGCTTCCTGTCCTTATCTATCTTCACGACCTCCCTCGTCATGTAGTCCGCGACCTTCAAGCTCTCAACCTCCAGCCATCGCTCTGATGATGTCCCTCTTGGTTACCACACCTCTCAGAGCATCCTCGCTGACCACCGGAAGGGAAGAGATACCGTGCTCAAGCATTCTCTCCGCTGCAGCGGCGCAGTCCTCCTCGGGGCGGGTGGTTATCAGGGGGGTGCTCATTATCTCCCCCGCGGTTATCAGGGAGAGGCGCTTCACGTACCTCCTCCTGGCTCTGCCCGCGGGCACGTCCTTGCGCACGTACCTGAGGAGGGTGCTCCTCACGCTGCCCGCAGGGTCGGAGACCTCCACCAGGCTCAGGTCCCTGGCGGTGACTATCCCAACGGGAGAGGCGCCCTCGCATATTATAACCCTGGTGATGCGGTGCTTCTCCATCAGCTCCACCACGTGGGCCAAGGAGTGGTCGGGGTTGGCTGTAATCACCTGCTTAGTCATAACCTCCTCCACCCTGTGCATGCCCTCCATGTTCTCCATGTAGGCTCTCAGCAGGTCGGTGGCTGTGATTATGCCAGCCAGCTCCTCACCGGAAACCACGGGCAGGGAGGAGATGCCGTGCTTAAGCATAAGCGCCGAGGCTTCCTGAACCTCGGAGTCGGCATCAATCGTGAGCAGCTCACGGCTCATAACCCTGCTGACCACCTGCTTTGCAGGGGGACGGCGCCGCCAGGGTGCGCCTCCATCTGCAAGCAGCCTGGCTATGTCCCTGTGGGTGACTATGCCCACGGGCTTTGAGTCATCAACCACCAGCACCCTTGATATCCCGTTCTTCACCATCAGGTTGCGCACGTGCTCTAAGGTGGCGCTCTCGGGCACAGCCACCACAGGAGAGCTCATGTACTCATGAACCTTCACCCATAACCCCTCCTGCAACCGCCTCAAGTATGTCCCTCTCAGTGAGTATCCCAGCCAGCTCACCGTCAGAGACTACGCACACCGTCCCCCTGCCCGTGCGCTCTATCATGGCAGCCGCCTCACCCAGGTCGGCGTCTCCTGAGATGGTGGGCACCTGGGTGCTCATTATCTCCTCCACCTTTGTCCTCAGAACTTCCTCGGTGTTGTTGCGCACCAGCTTGGCGAAAACCCTGCTGCTGCCGATGAAGTCTATGAGCATGCGGGTGGTGAGGAGCCCTATGAGCCTGCCCTCGCTCACCACGGGCAGCCTGCGGAAGCTGTTCCTGCACATTATCCTGGCGGCGTCCTCTATGCTGGTGCCGGGGGTTGTGGTTATAACCCTGTCGCTCATGTGCTCCTCAACCCTCATGCCCGTGGTCTTCTCGGCAAGCAGGTGCACGAAGTCGCGCTCCGTGACGATGCCGGTAACGCTCTCCTCCTCGTCCAGGATAACGGCGCCCCCGACCCTGCTGCTCAGAAGCTCAAGCATGGCGTCAACTATGCTGGAGGTGGTGCTGAGGGTCACCACATCCGTCACCATTATCTCCCGCACGCTCTCGTTCATGGCCGCTATGAAGTTGCCCTGGTACTTCTCCCGTATCAGCCGGCTCTTGTCACCCCCGCCGAAGAGCTCCACTATGTCGCTGGAGCCCACGATGCCCCTCAGCCTGTTGGTTCCGGGATCTGTGACGGGCAGGCGCCGGAAGCGGTACCTGCTCATGGTCTCGGCGGCGCCCTTTATGGTCATGGTCGGGGGTATGGTTACCACCTTCAGGGTGGCGATGCTCATTATGCTCCCGATTCTCCTGCTGAGCTCGCTGCTGAAGCTTACCGCCCTCCTCTCCCTCGCCTTGCTTATCATGTACTTCTCACGCCTTCTGGTGTCAATATGCTCCCGATTCAACCTCCTGCCTCCTGGTAGTATGGGACCCAAAAACAGGTGCAGCCAAAAGCAGTGCGCAGCTTGCACCTCATTAATGATTATTATAGTGAGCGTGGTTAATAAAACTTTGCACCTGTGCTGGAGGAGCTGGACAGGTAGGGGCAAGCCTGCATCTCAGCGGGAATGATTTTCCCTTTCATCATGCTCTACTAAAGCCACCTGAGGTGAGGGGTTAGCTGGACTCCTCCCGGCGTGGCAGGTAAAGTTTTTATTCTCCGCATCCCAAGGGGGTGCACATGCAGAGGAAGGAGTTCATAGACAGCTTCGCCGCCAGCGAGGAGGAGCACCACCGGCGTGCCGAGAGGATGAGCGGCGGGCTTGTCAGGTACGAGATTCTCAAGGACG
>WANG01000044.1 GCA_015521945.1 Candidatus Hydrothermarchaeota archaeon | reverse complement strand
GTACCAGGGCTGGGGCTTGAGCTTGAAGTCCTTGCGCAGGGGGTACCCCTGGAAGCTCTCGGGCAGCAGGATGCGCCTCAGGTCGGGGTGACCCCTGAAGACTATGCCCAGCATGTCATAGGTCTCACGCTCGTGCCAGTCTGCAGCCCTCCAGAGGCTCACCACGCTCTCAATCTCTGGCTGCTCTCTGGGAAGCTCCACGTGCACCTCGGCGAGCACCCTGTCAGCCTGCCTCCACAGGTGGTACACCGCTTCTAAGCTCTCGCCCAGGTCAACCCCCGTGATGCAGGAGAGGTGGTCAAAGCCCGTGCTCTTCAGGTGCTCCATGAGGGGGAAGAAGCTGCTGCGCTCCACCGATACCTCTACCCTGTGCCTGCGCTTGGCTTCTGCGGATGCATTAAACTTCCCGGCGAGCTCCTGGGCAAGCCTCTGCTCCGCTTCCAGCACGTGCTGCTTCGCCTCCTCCATTGCTCTACCTCTCTATTCTACCCTCTTTTATCTTCTTCTGAAGCTTTACTATGGCATCTATGAGCATCTCTGGCCTTGGCGGGCACCCGGGCACATAAACGTCCACGGGTATTATCTCGTCCACACCGTTGAGCACGCTGTAGCTGTCGTAGAAGGGTCCGCCCGAGATGGCGCACTCACCCATGGCGATGACGTACTTGGGCTCGGGCATCTGCTCGTACAGCCGCTTGACGTTGGGCGCCATCTTCTTGGTAACCGTGCCTGCCACTATCATCAGGTCAGCCTGCCTGGGGGTGGCTCTGAAGAGCATGCCGAAGCGCTCAAAGGCGTCGTAGCGGGAGCAGCCCGTTGCCATCATCTCTATGGCGCAGCAGGCGAGACCGAAGGTGAGGGGCCACATGGTGTAGGGTCTCGCCTGGTCAAACACCAGACGGTCCAGCTTCGTGAGTATCACCTTGGGGAGCTTTACTTCCATCCTTTCATCCACTCCAGCGCGCCTTTCTTCCATGCATAAACCAGACCAAGAGCGAGGATGCCTATGAAAACTATCACCTCGGCGGTGGCGAGCATGCCGAAGCTCCTGTAGGTCATCGCCCAGGGGTACAGAAACACCGTCTCAACATCAAAAAGCACGAACAGCAGGGCGTACATGTAGTACTCCACGTTGTGCTGTATCCTGGCGTCACCGAAGGGCAGGACGCTGCACTCGTAGGTGAGGTACTTCCCGGGTTCGGGCTTCGCCGGCCTGCGGAGAAGTCCTGCCACAAATATGGTCACCGCGGGGAAGAGTATGCCCACCAGCACGAATATCCCGACGGTCAGATAAGCCTCACTCACGCTCAAGGTATCACCCGCTGGCTGCCAACCTCTCCATTATGATTCAGAGGTAGTATAAAAATTTTTCTGCAGAGATGTTAAAGCAGTATTTAACACACCTACCGAAAGAAATAAAAGGGGCGAGCAAGTGGTGTAGTGTGGGTGATGGTTATGAAGCGCAGTCAGCGTTCCAGGTCGCTGAAGAGGGTGAGCAAGCGCACCCCGGGTGGCAGGCTGGTGCTCCACTTCAGGAAGCGCCGCCCCGGCAGCCCGAAGTGCGCCCTGTGCAAGCGTGAGCTGCACGGAGTCGCCAGGGGCAGAGGCACGGAGCTGAGCAGGGTCAGGCGCTCCCAGCGCAGGGTGTCAAGACCCTACGGCGGATACCTGTGCTCCGCGTGCATGCGTGCTGAGATAAAGAGGCTTGTAAGGGCATGATAGTCACGGTTAGCGGGCCCATAGGCTCCGGCAAGACAACGGTGGCAAAGGCGTTAGCCGAGCGCTTCTGCTTCAGGCACATAAGCGCCGGAGAGGTCTTCAGGAGGCTTGCGAAGGAGCGCGGGATGAGCCTGAACGAGTTCTCCAGGTACGCGGAGGAGAACGAGGAGATTGACCGCCTCATAGACCGTACCCAGGTGGAGCTTGCGAGAAGCAACGGGAACGCGGTGGTTGATGGCAGGCTGACAGCCTGGCTCCTGCCGGAGGCTGAGATAAAGGTCTGGCTGAAGGCGCCCATTGAGGTTAGAGCCGAGCGGGTGGCAAGGCGGGAGGGGATAAGCTACGAGCAGGCTCTCTACGAGACGAAGAAGAGGGAGGAGAGCGAGGCTAAGCGGTACAGGGAGATATACAGCATAGACCTGTGGGACCTCTCCCCCTACGACATCGTGCTCAACACCAGCCTTTACGAAGCTGATGACGTTATCCAGATTATCTCTCTCTGCATTTCATCCTCAAAGTACGGTAGGGCTCTGAAGGTAAACAGGGAGTGTGAGCGAGATGTTTGAAGTGGGTAGAGTGTGCGTCAAGCTTGCGGGCAGAGAGGCAGGCAAGAAGGCGGTGGTGGTTGAGAGGATTGACAGGAACTTCGTGCTCGTTGATTCTCCTGAGATAAAGAGGAGAAGGTGCAACGTCAGGCACCTTGAGCCTCTGGATGTGGTGCTCAAGATAAGCGAGGGCGCTTCCAAGGAAGAGATTGAGAAGGCGATGAAGGAAGCGGGACTCTTAGGATGAGCAGCCTCCCTTCTGAGAGAGAGCGAAAGCTCGTTGTCAGGTCCAGGGCAAAGACCAGCCCGGAGTACGGCAAGCCTCCAGAGGAGCGCACCATTGAGGAGCACCTGAGGTACGGGATAATAAACTTAGACAAGCCCAGGGGCCCAACCTCCCATGAGGTTGTCGCCTGGGTGAAGAGGCTGCTTGAGGTGAAGAAGGCTGGGCATGGAGGCACCCTTGACCCCCAGGTGTCGGGGGTGCTCCCCGTGGCTCTTGAGAAGAGCACCAGGGTTCTGCAGGTGCTCCTGACGGGTGGCAAGGAGTACGTGGGGGTTATGAGGCTGCACGCCGATGCGGGTGAGGACAGGGTGAGGGAGGTGTTTGCGGAGTTTACGGGGAAGATAGTGCAGCGCCCCCCAGTGAGGAGCGCGGTGAAGAGGAGCCTCAGGGTGAGGCGGGTTTACTACTTAGAGCTGCTGGAGATGGACGGGAGGTACGTGCTGTTCAGGGTGGGGTGCGAGGCTGGCACGTACATACGCAAGCTGTGCCACGACATAGGCGAGGTTCTGGGCACGGGGGCACACATGACGGAGCTGAGGAGGACGAAGAGCGGGTGCTTCTCGGCTGAGGATGCGGTCACCCTGCATGACGTGTGCGACGCCTACCACTTCTGGAAGGAGGAGGGGGATGAGAGGCTGCTGAGGAGGGTGGTGAGGTGCGTGGAGGAGGGGGTGAGGCACCTGCCAAAGGTGGTGGTTAGGGACTCGGCGGTTGATGCCCTGTGCCACGGCGCGGCTCTGGCGGTGCCGGGGGTGGTCAAGCTGGATGCGGAGATAAAGAAGGGGGACGTGGTGGGGGTGTTCACCCTCAAGGGGGAGCTGATAGCCCTCGGGATAGCAGAGATGGATACCACCGCCATGCTGACCTCGGAGAGGGGCATCGCGGTGAAGATTGACAGGGTGCTGATGCAGCCGGGGACGTATCCGAGAGCCTGGAAGGCGGCTTAGGCGTCGCTTTCTTCAGCGCTCTGCTATGTGGGTTTAATCTGCATCCGGGGCTCGTTCTTCGGCTCATGCTCTCGTCGCTGGCTGAGCGTGAGCATGGGAAAACTTTAAGTATTCCCCGGCATACATCCCTGCCAGGTGAGAAGGATGGGGAGAGCCGTGGTTATTGCGCTTATGCTGCTTTTCGTGCCCGCGGTGCACGCGGGAGAGGCTGATTTTTACGTGGTTGGAGTTTCTCCGCAGGCTTTAACGGCGGGAGAGGTCAGCGACGTGAACCTCACCATCGCCAACCTGGGCACCGACTACGCCCTGTACGTCTTCACGGTGATTGAGCCGCCTCAGGATTCTCCCGTTAAGGTGGTGGGGGCGGCAAAGAGGTACGTGGTCAGGCGGGCTGATGAGGGTGAGCGCACCATGTACTTCGGGGCGATACTCCAGAATCAGAGGTTCACGGTGAGCTACACCCTGAGCGTGGGGGAGGATGCAAAGCCGGGTGCCTACAGGATTCCCCTGAGGATAAGCTGGGTGAACAGGTGGGGTGAGAGGGTGGAGCAGCAGACCTCCTTCGGAATTGAGGTCATGGGAGCACCCGAGCTGGAGCTGCGCAGGGTGAACATAACCCCCGAGAGGCTCTACCCTGATACCGAGTTCACCCTAACCGTGGCTGTGGAGAACACGGGTACAGAGGATGCCACCGACACGAGGGTTGAGCTTGAGCTTCCGGAGGACATAACGGGAGAGAGGAGCGCCTACCTCGGCACCCTGAAGAGGGGTGAGGTGGGTACCGCGAGCTTCGCCCTGCGCTCCGGCGGTGCCGGGGAGCGCACCATACTCATAAAGCTCACCTCCAGCGGGTGGGAGAGTCAAGAGAGAATCAGGCTCTACGTTTCCGAGAAGAAGCCGCCGGAGCTGGAGATTGCAGGGTTGGACACCTCCCCAGCGGAGCTCGTGCCCGGAGGGAGCTTCACCCTGTCCCTGCAGCTTGAGAACATAGGCGAGCAGGACGCCAGGGCGGTGAGGGTTGAGCTTGAGCTTCCCGGGTGGCTGAGGGGTGTCTCAACCTCATACTTGGGCACCATAAAGCAGGACGACACCGCCACGGCGATATTTGACCTTGAGCTCTCAGAAACTGCTCCGCCCGGGGAGCACACCCTGCCAGCGCGGGTGTACTACTTGGATGAGAGCGACAGGGCGAGGGAGGAGAGCATGCAGCTCTCCCTCAGCGTTAGCCGGGAGAAGAGCTCAAAGCCCCTGTACCTCCTGCCCGCGGGTGCTCTGGTGCTGGCAGCTCTCCTGCTCTGGCGCAGGCGCAGGAGAGCCGAGATTTAGGGGGTTGAGATGGCGATATCCCTGCGCGACGTGGTGAAGAGGTACCGCACTGGCAAGGTGGTGGTTGAGGCGCTGCGGGGGGTGAGCCTTGAGATTCCCCGGGGGGAGTACGTGTCCATAATGGGACCCTCGGGCAGCGGGAAGAGCACGCTGATGAACCTCATGGGCGCCCTTGACAGGCCCACCTCGGGCAGCGTGAGGATAGACGGGATTGAGCTCTCGGGGCTGAGCGACAGGGAGCTTGCGGTGGTGCGCAGGAAGAAGGTGGGGTTTGTTTTCCAGCAGTTCAACCTCATAAGCAAGCTCACCGCCCTTGAGAACGTTGCCCTGCCCATGTGGTTCTCCGGGGTGAGCAGGAGCCGCAGGATGCGCAGGGCGAGGGAGCTGCTGGAGCTTGTGGGGCTGGGGCACAGGGTGCACCACAAGCCCAGCGAAATGAGCGGGGGTGAGCAGCAGCGCGTGGCGATAGCGAGGGCGCTCGCCAATGAGCCCGAGATAATCCTGGCTGATGAGCCCACGGGCAACTTGGACACCTCCTCGGGAATGGAGGTGGTGCGCCTGCTGGAGGAGCTGAACGCCCAGGGCAAGACCTTGGTTGTGGTGACCCACGACACCCAGTTCGGCAGACGGGCGAGGATGCGGGTGAAGATGCGGGACGGGCAGGTGCTGGAGGTGGAGAGGTGATTGAGTACCTGCGCTACTCCCTGCGCACCCTCGCCCACCACAAGATGAGGAGCTTTCTGACCCTCCTGGGGGTGATAATCGGAATCATGGCGATAGTCTCAATGGTCTCGGTGGGCGCGGGGATGGAGCAGGCGCTCAGGAAGAAGCTGGAGGACCTGGGCAGCGACAAGATAGTAGTCTCCCCCAGGATAGCCTACGGCACCTCCTCCATCCTGCTGGTGGATGCCGATGCCGAGGCGCTTGAGAACCTGCAGGGGGTTGCCTTCGTTTCCCCGATATACACCGTGACCTCTGACGTGGAGTACGGGGGGGAAACGCAGCTGCTGAAGGTGCTGGGGGTTGACCCCGAGAAGGCTGAGGAGACCTTCGGCAGGGGCGCGAGCTCCTACAGCCTGCTCGCCGGGCGGTGGCTGGGCAGGGGTGACAGGTACAAGGTGGTGCTGGGGTACAGCGCTGCGAAGGACGCCTTCCCCAGGGAGGTGAGCGTGGGCAGCCGGGTGAGGCTGCACGGCAGGGAGTTTGAGGTCGTGGGGGTGTTCTCCAAGACGGGGGACAGGGACAAGGACTACTCGGTTTACACCAGCATAGACGTGCTGAGGGAGATATTTGGAGCCGGTGACAGGCTGACCTTCATAATAATCAGGGTGGAGAAGGGCAGCGACATTGAGCAGGTGAGGCAGAGGGTGGAGGAGAGGCTGAAGCGCAGAAAGGGGACGGACAAGGGGTACTTCGTGATGACCCAGCAGGAGATTATCCAGAGCGTGGGCTCAGCCTACACCGTGGTCAAGGTGGTCTTCGGCGGGCTTGCGGGCGTTTCCCTCATCGTGGGGGCGATTGGAATAGCGAACACCATGATAATGAACGTGACCGAGCGCAGGCGTGAGATAGGCATCCTGCTCGCCTCGGGGGCTGACAGGATGCACGTGATGCGCATATTCATAACGGATGCCGCCCTGCTGGGCATCGCCGGGGGAGCGGCAGGACTGGCTCTGGGGTACGGGGTTTCCAGGGCGATAAACCTGGCTGCGGAGCGGTACCTGGGGGAGGGTGTGCTCACCACCAGCGTCACCCCGGAGCTTGCGGTTTTCAGCTTGGTCTTCGCCCTCTTAGTGGGGGTGGTGTCGGGGCTTTACCCGGCTTACAGGGCGAGCAGGCTTGAGCCCGTGGAGGCGCTCAGGGCATGAACGAGGAGCTGAAGTATGCGGTCGCCAACATGGAGCACGCGAAGCTCAGGACCCTGCTCACCGTGCTCGGGATAGTCATAGGGGTTGCCATAATCGTGGCGATTCTCGCCCTGGGCACGGGGATGCGGTACAGCATAAACCAGCACCTGGAGGCGCTGGGAAGCGACAAGATAGTGGTTTCTCCAGCTCAGGCGATGAGCGGCATGCCCACCGAGCTTGCACCCTTCACCAGCGCCGACATCCGCGAGCTCTCAAGGCTTCCGGGGGTTAAGGACGTGCTGCCCATGTTCTACCGCCCCGCGGTGGGGGAGTACCGCGGGGAGAGCGCCGACATCTACGTGATGGGGGTTGAGCCGAGGGGGATAAACTACTTCACCGAGTTCTACTCCATCAGGGAGGGCAGGATGTTCAGGAGCGCCGAAACCAGGAGCGCCGTCATCGGCTACTGGATAGCGAGGAAGGTGTTCAGCAGGGAGGTGGGTGCGGGGGACGTGATAAAGCTCAACGGGCGCAGCTTCAGGGTGGTGGGGGTGCTGAACGAGATAGGCAGCCCCGAGGACGACACCACGGTGTACATACCCCTCTCCTCCGCCCAGAAGCTCTACGGCACGGGAGATGAGGTGACCATGATATGGGTGGTGGTGGAGAACCCGGAGAGGGTGGAGGTGGTGGCGAAGCGGGTGGAGGAGGTGCTGGAGAGGCGGAGGGGCGGCAAGGACTTTCAGGTTTTCACCCCCAGGGAGATAGCGGAGCAGGTGGACAAAGTGCTTGACATAGTGAGCTTCGTGCTCGGGGGCATAGCGGGCATCTCCATGGTGGTGGGCGGGGTGATAATAATGAACACCCTCCTGACCTCGGTTATGGAGCGCACG
>WANG01000043.1 GCA_015521945.1 Candidatus Hydrothermarchaeota archaeon | reverse complement strand
TGGACGTTATGCTCATGACCGACTCCCTCATGCCCACCCAGGTTGTTAACGTGAGCGTCCCGAAGCTTGAGGGCGGGTACACCGTGGCTGAGGTGCTCCAGAGGGCTGAGGAGCTTGAGGGCAGGGAGGTCAGGCTCAGGGGTGTGGTAACTAAGGTGCTGCCGGGTATAATGAACCTAACCTGGGTGCACCTGAAGGATGGCACCTCGGCGCCTGCCGGGGATGAGCTGGTTCTAACCGCACCCGAGGCGGAGGTCAGCGTGGGGGATGTGGTGGTCGCCACGGGCAGGGTGGAGGTGAACGTTGACATAGGGTACCACACCGTCTTCAGGGTGCTCCTGAGCAACGCCACCTTCGTGCGGGAAAACCTTAATACCTCTTCAGGGTAATGCTACTGCATGCTCTTTGCCCACCTGGCTGACACCCACCTGGGGTACAGGCAGTACAACCTTGATGAGCGGGAGGAGGACTTCTACAGGAGCTTCCGTGAGGCTGTGGACAGGATAATAGATGAGGGGTGCAGGTTTGTGGTGCACAGCGGGGACCTGTTTGATGAGCCCCGCCCCCATGTCAGGGCACTGGTGGTGGTGCGGGAGGAGCTGGAGAGGCTGGCGGAGGCGGGGGTGAGGTTCTACTGCATAGCCGGCAACCACGACCTGCTCATGAGGAGGGGTGCCGTGCCACCTCAGAGGCTGTACCCCCAGGTGGAGTTCCTGACCCCACGCAACCCCGCAAGGGTGCAGGATGGCGTGCTTATAGCCGGCCTGCCCTACATCTCAAAGCTGCACCACAGGGTGCTGCGCGAGAAGCTGGAGGAGCTGGGGAGGCTGGGGGAGAGGTACGGGAGCAGCATACTGGTGCTGCACCAGGGGATTGACAGGTACTTGGGGGTGGAGTACGAGCTGAGGCTTAGCGACCTGCCCGGGAGCTTCACCTACTACGCCCTGGGGCACATCCACAAGAGGATCCTGGAGAGGCACGGCAGGGGCGTGCTCGCCTATCCCGGCTCAACGGAGGTGTGGAGGAGCGATGAGATTGATGAGTACGAGAGGGCGGGAAAGGGGTTCTACATCGCCCACACTGATGCGAGGGAGCCGGAGGATGTGGAGTGGGTGAGGCTTGCCAAGGTGCGCAGGTTCCTGAGGCTTAGGATGGATTCTGAAGGTATGGAGGTGCCGGAGGTTCCGGAGGGGGCGGTGGTGAGGCTGGAGCTCAGGTGCCCTGCGGAGAGGTTTCAGGAGGCGTACAGGCGGGCGATGAGGGTGCTCGCGGGCAGGGCGCTGTACGTGGATGTGCGCAGGGTTCCCACGGAGGAGGAGGGCAGGCGCAGGGCGAGGGTTGAGGGGGGGCTGGATGAGGGTGAGCTGCTCGGCAGGTACCTGGAGGGGTGCACCGAGGAGGAGAAAGCCTTCGCCCGGGAGCTGCTCAGGGTGCTGGGAGAGGGGAGACCCGAGGACGGGGTGAGGCTGGCTGAGGAGTTCTTCAGGAGGTGGGCTCAGAGGTGATGGTGGAGGAGGTGAGGCTCAGGAACTTCAAGTCCCACCGGGATACGGTGCTCAGGCTCGGGGAGGGGATAAACGTCATCGTGGGGGAGAACGGCTCCGGGAAGAGCACCCTGCTTGAGGCTATAAGCTTCGCCCTGTTCAAGGACCGCCCCGAGGGGATGAGGCTGGAGGAGCTCGTCACCAAGGGGCAGAGGGAGATGGAGGTTGAGGTGAGCTTCCTGAGCGGGGGCAACAGGTACAGGGTGGTGAGGAGCTGGGGCGGGAGGAGCACCAGCAGGCTGTACCGCGGGGATGGAAGCCTGCTGCGGCAGCGCGACAGGGAGGTGACGGAGGAGGTTGAGAGGATAACCCGGATGAATGCCAAGCTTTTCAAGAGCGCTGTTTACATACAGCAGGGGGAGATTGATGCCCTGCTTTCGGATGTTCCCGCAGAGAGGAAGAACATGCTCGCCAAGCTTCTGGGAATTGAGCGCATTGAGCAGGCTTACGAGAGGATGAGGGAGGTTTTGAGGGTTTTTGAGGGGGAGCATGAGGCTCTGGGGTGGGTGGAGGAGGAGATGGAGAGGCACAGGGATAGGCTGAAAGCCCTGGAGGCGGAGGCGAGGAGCCTGCGGGAGGGGCTGGAGAGGCTTGAGGGTGAGAGGAGGAGGGCTGAGCGGGAGGCTGCATCCCTGAGGGAGATGCTGGAGCTGGCGGAGAGGGGTGCGAGGCTTAAGCTCAGGATTGAGAGAGCCGAGGCTGAGGTGAGGGGCGCCAAGCAGGAGCTTGAGAGGATACGCTACTATGAGAGGGTGCTGGAGGAGAGGAGGGGTGAGGTGAGGCGCTACCGTGAGGTTGAGGGGGAGGTGAAGAGGGTGCAGGAGGCTCTGCGCAGGGCGGGTGAGATGAGGGCGCGCCTCTCAGGTGTTCTCAGGCAGGTGGAGGAGTACAGGCGGAGCCTGAGGAGGAGGGAGGAGGTGGCTGAGGAGATTCTGAGCCAGGCCTCGCAGGTGCTGGGCAGGAGGGTTGAGGGGGTGGAGGAGCTCAGGAGGGAGGTGGAGCTCAGGCAGAGGGAGGTGGAGGAGCTGCTGCGCACCCTTGAGGAGAGGGTGAAGGCGCTGGAGAGGGATGCGGCGGGTGCGAGGGGGCAGCGGCAGGAGATGGAGAGGTACCTGCGGGAGCTTGAGGGCGCTGGCTCCAGGTGCCCTGTGTGCTGGAGCGAAATTGAGCCGCGCAGGCGGGAGGAGGTGATGGGCGAGTACAGGCGGCGGATTGAGGAGGCTGAGGAGAGGGAGCGCAGGCTGCGGGAGGAGGCTGAGGAGTGCAGAGCCGAGAGGGAGTACCTGGAGAGGAGGGAGAGGAAGCTCACCGCCATCGGGAGCAGGGTGGGGGAGCTGGAGAGGCTTGAGAGGGAGAGGGAGGAGCTGCGGCAGAGGGTCATGGAAATGGAGAAGGAGGCGGAGCGCCTCAGAGGCGAGGCTGCGGGTGTGGAGGAGCTGGAGGAGCGATACAGGAAGCTGGAGAGGGAGCTTGAGGCTCTTGAGGGTGCCCGCAGGGCGTGGGATGAGGCTGAGGGGTACCTGAGCAGGCATGGCGGCAGGAAGGAGGAGCTGCAGAAGCGATGCAGGGAGCTGGAGGATAGCCTGAGGAGGCTCAGGAGGGAGCTGGGGGAGGTGGAGGAGAGGCTGGGTGGTGACGCTGGAGAGGTGAGGAAGAGCCTTGAGAGGAGGCACGCGGAGGCTGATGCTAAGCTCAGGGGGCTGGAGCGGCGCATCGGGGAGTGCAGGGGGGAGCTGGAGAGGCTTGAGAGGGAGAGGGAGAGGCTTGAGGGGGAGCTGGAGGAGCTGGGCGCGAAGGCTGAGAGGAGGCGGAGGCTCGGGGAGTTCGTCGCCCTGCTCAAGAGGATACGGGAGGCTTTCAGCAGGGACTGCCTGCAGAAGGACCTGAGGGAGGAGGCGATGCCCAGGATAGAGCACCACACCCGTGAGATATTCCAGGAGTTCAACCTGCCCTACACCGAGCTCGTGGTTTCGGATGACCTGAGCGTGAGCCTCTACGGTCCCTTAGGTGAGGTGAGCGCGGAGATGCTGAGCGGGGGTGAGAAGGTCGCGGTGGCGCTGGCGCTGCGGCTGGGCATTGCCAGAGCCCTCGCGGGTGGTGCCATGGAGATGATAATGCTGGACGAGCCCACGGTGCACCTGGATGCGCAGCGCCGGCAGGAGCTGGTGGATGTTGTGAGGAAGCTGGCTTCAGTGCCCCAGACGGTGGTGGTCACCCACGACTGGGAGTTTGAGCAGGCGGCGGATGCGCTTATAGTGGTGGAGAAGAAGGAGGGTGTCTCGGAGGTGCGGGTGAGTGCGCCTAAGGCTGAAGCCGGGTATCAGGGCTCTGGGGATAGCTGAGTGCTTCAGGAAGCACGGGAGGAGGGCGGTGCTCGCGGGGGTGGTCATGCGTGCGGACCTGCAGATTGACGGCTTCGGGCTGGGTGAGGTTACGGTAGGGGGGATGGATGCCACCGAGGGGGTGATTGAGCTCTGGAGCTCAATGAGGCGCAGGGATGTGAATGTTATAATGCTGAACGGGTGCATAATCAGCATGTTCAACCTCGTGGACCTTGAGGAGGTGCACAGGGCTACCTCCGTGCCGGTGGTGTGCGTGAGCTACGAGCCAACCCGGGGGATTGAGGGGTACCTGAGGGAGCTCCCGGAGGCCGAGCGCAGGCTCAGGGTGTACCGCAGGCTGGGTCCCAGGGAGGAGGTGGAGCTGCCCACGGGGCACAGGGTCTTCGTCAGGTGCGCGGGGGCTGAGGTGAGGGAGGTGAGGGTGCTCTTGGCGCGCTTCACTAAGCAGGGGGGCATACCCGAGCCCCTGAAGACCGCAAGGC
Source organism: Candidatus Hydrothermarchaeota archaeon (assembly GCA_015521945.1). GTDB lineage: Archaea > Hydrothermarchaeota > Hydrothermarchaeia > Hydrothermarchaeales > BMS3B > JAADFH01. Next base: position 816 of record WANG01000043.1, on the reverse strand, counting down.
TGCTCGCCAGGGCGGTGCTCAGGTGGAGGGAGGGGGAGAAGCTCAGGGCGTGAGCAGGGAGGCCGCGCCGCTGTTCGCCAGCTGTATGGCTGACTCCGGGAATATGCCCACGTAGAGCACGATTATCGCCGAGACTATCAGGGCAGCCACCAGCATCCTGGGCTCCCTTGCTCTACTTGCACTCTGCCCCTCAAAGTACATCACCCTTATAACCCTGGCGTAGTAGTAGAGGGAGATGACGCTGTTTATCACCAGGAGCACGCCCAGGGCGATGTAGGCACCTCCCGCGCTGACGCTCGCCATGAGTATGAGGAACTTGCTCACGAAGCCCGCGAAGAAGGGTATGCCGGCGAGGGAGAGAAGGAAGATGCTCAGGGTGAAGGCGGTTACCGGCATCCTCCTCCCGAGCCCGGAGAAGTCTGATATCTCCCTTCCAGCCACCGCCGTGCCTGCTGCAGCCACCGCAAGGAAGGCGCCGCCCTTCATTATGGCGTGCACGAACATGTGGAGGAGCGCCGCTCCCGCCGCGAGGGTGAAGTCAACCTTTGAGGAGAGCACGGCGAAGGCGACGAGCACGTATCCCGCCTGAGCAACGCTTGAGTAGGCGAGCATGCGCTTTATGTTGCTCTGCACCAGCGCCACCAGGTTGCCTAAGGTCATGGTGAGTACCGCCAGCACCGCGAAGAGCAGCGCCCAGGTGTTGACGAGAGCCGGGAGGGCGACTATGAAGATGCGCATGAGCGCCAGGAATGCCATCTTCTTGGTGGCTCCAGCCAGGAAGGCGGTAACCGTTGAGGGTGCCCCCTGGTAGGTGTC
>WANG01000042.1 GCA_015521945.1 Candidatus Hydrothermarchaeota archaeon | reverse complement strand
TTTATTTCTCAAATAGCTTTTTATATCCCAGTATGGCTTAAAATAGACGTAAAACCACATGGAGGTATGTGTGTGAGGCAGATAGCCTTCTACGGCAAGGGTGGAATAGGCAAGAGCACCACGCAGCAGAACGTGGCTGCGGCGCTTGCCAAGATGGGCAGGAAGATAATGGTGGTGGGCTGCGACCCCAAGGCGGACTGCACCCGCCTGCTGCTGCACGGGAAGCGCCAGGCGACGGTGCTGGACACGCTGCGCGAGGTTGGGCCGGAGAACATAAAGCTGGATAAGATAATGAGCGAGGGCTTCGCCGGCATAAAGTGCGTTGAGTCTGGCGGTCCAGAGCCGGGCGTGGGCTGCGGCGGCAGGGGTGTGATAACCGCCATCCAGACGCTGCAGGACCTGGGGGCGTACAACGGCGACTTAGACTACGTGTTCTACGACGTTCTCGGCGATGTGGTGTGCGGGGGCTTCGCCATGCCCATACGCGAGGGGTATGCCAGGGAGATCTACATCGTGGTCTCGGGGGAGTACATGGCTCTCTACGCCGCCAACAACATCTGCAGGGGTATACGCAAGTTCGCCAGCAGGGGCTATGCACGCCTGGGCGGCATAATCTGCAACTCCCGCATGGTGGAGAACGAGCGGGAGCTGGTGGAGGAGTTCGCCAGGAGGCTGAACACGAAGATGATTCACTTCATCCCCCGTGACAAGGACGTGCAGCGGGCGGAGATAAACAAGAAGACGGTGATAGACTGGAACCCCGAGGTCAACCAGGCGAAGGAGTACCTTGAGCTCGCCCGCAAGATTGAGGAGAACCAGGACTTCACCATACCCACGCCCATAACCATAGACGAGCTTGAGGAGCTCATGAAGGAGTACGGTGTGGAGGATTAGGAGGCAGAGCAATGAAGATGATAAGGGCTATCGTGAGACCCGAGAAGGCTGAGGACGTTGCCGAGGCTCTGGCAGAGGCTGGTTTTCCTGCGCTGACTAAGATGGACGTGTTCGGCAGGGGAAAGCAGCGGGGCATCCGCATGGACGAGGTTTACTACGACGAGCTTCCCAAGACCATGCTCATGCTTGTGGTGCAGGATGAGGAGGCAGAGAAGGCGGCGAAGGTGATAGTGGAGAGCGCCAGAACGGGCAGCATAGGTGATGGCAAGATATTCATCACCGAGGTGAGCGGCGCCTACACCATCCGCACGGGCGAGCCGACGCTTTGAGGTGGTGAGAGTGCAGGAGATCACGGCGATAATAAGGCTGAACATGCTCCAGCGCACCAAGGAGGCGCTTGCCGAGAAGGGCTTCTACGCCATGCATGCCATGAAGGTTCTGGGCAGGGGAAAGCAGAAGGGGCTAAGCTACGAGCTCACCGGCGAGGCACAGGAGGCTCACGGGAAGATGCGCTACGTACCCAAGCGCATGCTCAGCATGGTGGTGAGCTCATCTCAGGTGGATGAGGTGGTGCGCACAATAATAGAAGTGAACCAGACGGGGCACATCGGGGACGGCAAGATATTCATCTCGCCCGTGGAGAACGCGATTCGCGTCAGAACGGGCGAGGAGGGTGAGGCTGCCATATAGCGGGGTTTTTGAGATGGTGCGAGAGAGTCTGAAGGAGAAGGTGAGGTGCCACCCCTGCTACAGCGGCGCCGCCCACTTCCGCTTCGGCAGGGTGCACCTGCCTGTTGCGAGGAGGTGCAACATCCAGTGCAACTACTGCGTGCGCAGCTACGCCTGCGCCAACGAGAATCGTCCAGGCGTAACAACCAAGGTGCTCTCGCCGCGGGAGGCGGTGGAGGCTGTCCGCAGGGTGCTTGAGGCGGAGCCCAGGATACGGGTTGCGGGAATCGCAGGTCCTGGTGACCCCCTGGCTAACCCGGAAACCTTTGAGACCTTTGAGCTTGTGCGGGATGAGTTCCCGGAGCTCATGCGGTGCCTTTCAACGAATGGCCTGGCGCTGCCCGAGAGCGTTGAGCGCTTAGCCGAGCTTGAGGTTACCGCGCTTACGGTCACGGTGAACGCCGTCTCCCCCGAGGTGGGGGAGAAGATCTACGCCTTCGTCAGGCACGGCGGAAGGGTGCTGCGCGGTAGAGAGGCGTTTAGCACGCTGAGCAGGAACCAGCTTCTGGGCCTGAGGCGGGCGGCTGAGCTGGGGATGGCGGTGAAGGTGAACTCGGTGCTCATCCCGGGCATAAACGACTCCCACCTGCTGGAGGTGGCGGAGGTGGTGAAGGAGCTCGGCGCCTACACCATGAACATCATCCCGCTGATACCCCAGGGCAGGTTTGCTCACTTGGAGGCGCCTTCCCGGGAGCAGCTTGAGAGGGTGCGTGCGGAGTGCTCAAGGGTAATACGCCAGTTCAGGCACTGCAGGCAGTGCCGCGCCGATGCGGTGGGCGTGCCCGGAGAGGGGTGCTCCTCGCTGCTGGCTGTAACAGGAGGGATGTGAATGCTGAAGTGCGACCAGGTTATACCCGAGAGGTACAAGCACATAGCCGTTAAGGGCTCTGAGAAGTGTGCAAAGAAGAAGTGCGAGATAGCGTGCAACGAGCCCACCACTCCGGGAGACATGACGGAGCGCGGGTGCACCTACGCTGGGTGCAGGGGTGTGGTGGGCGGTCCAGTGAAGGACGTGATTCACCTCACCCACGGCCCAATAGGGTGCGCCTTCTACTCCTGGGGGTACCGCCCGCACCTGGCCGAGGACACCGACTTCCACAGGGAGTACATCTTCGTCTCCGACCTGGAGGAGAAGGACATAATCTTCGGCGGTGAGAAGAAGCTCTTAGAGTGCATAGTGGAGGCGGCGAAGGAGTTTCCAGAGGCGAAGGGCGTGTTCATCTACAACACCTGCGCTCCAGCGCTGATAGGCGATGACGGCAGGGACGTGGCGAAGCAGGCGAGGGAGCTCATAGGCAAGCCCGTGGTGTTCTTCCCCTGCGAGGGCTTCCGCGGGGTGAGCCAGTCCCAGGGGCACCACGTGGGCAACCTGACCATATTCCAGGAGCTCGTGGGCACCGAGGAGCCCGAGGAGGCGGTGTACGGGATTAACTTAGTGGGGGAGTACAACATCAAGGGAGACCTCAGGTACATCCTGCCCCTCTTCAAGGAGCTCGGCGTGGAGGTGCTCACCACCTTCACGGGCAACGCGAGCATAGAGGACCTGAAGCGGATGCACAGGGCGAAGCTGAACGTGGTGCACTGCGCCCGCTCTGCCACCTACATAGCTGAGATGATGAAGGAAGCCTACGGCATACCCTACATCCACGTGACCCTGTGGGGGCTTGCCAACACCGCAAATGCGCTGCGCAAGACGGCGGAGTTCTTCGGGCTTGAGCGGGAGGCCGAGCGCCTCATAGAGAAGGAGATGCAGTACGTGGAGCCCAGGATAGAGCCCTACCGCAGGGCTCTGGAGGGGAAGACGGTGTTCATCTACCAGGGGGCGCCGAGAGCCTGGCACTGGGTGCAGCTCATGCGGGAGCTGGGCATGGAGGTCACCGCCATAGCCACAACCTTCGGGCACCGCGACGACTACGACAGGATATTCAGGCAGGTTAAGGACGGGACGCTGATAATAGACAACCCCAACGCCTTGGAGATAGAGGAGGTGCTGGAGGAGCACAAGCCAGACCTCTTCATCTCGGGCAACAAGGAGAAGTACCTTGCCTACAAGATGGGCATGGCCTTCGTTAACGGGCACACCTACGACTCCGGTCCCTACGCGGGCTTCAGGGGGATGATACGCTTTGCCAGGGACATCCACAGAGCGGTGACCTCGCCGGTGTGGAAGCTGGTGAGGAGCAAGGCTAAGCCGG
>WANG01000041.1 GCA_015521945.1 Candidatus Hydrothermarchaeota archaeon | reverse complement strand
GAGCAGGGAGGAGGCGAAGGCGTACGCTAAGGAGGTTATTGAGCGTGGAATAGGGGGCGGGGAGGTGGTGGTGGAGGAGAAGCTGGTGGGTGAGGAGTTCACGGTTCAGGCTTTCGTTGCGGGAGGGGAGGTCATGCCCATGCCGGCGGTGCAGGACCACAAGCGTGCCTTTGAGGGTGATAGGGGGCACAACACCGGCGGAATGGGCTCCTACTCCCTGCCTGATGGGCTTCTTCCCTTTCTTGATGCCTCCGACTACGAGTTTGCGGTGCAGGTCATAAGGAGGACGGTGGAGGCTCTGAAGAGGGAGACGGGCGAGGACTACAGGGGCGTGCTCTACGGGCAGTTCATGAAGGGCAGGGAGGTGAAGCTGGTGGAGTTCAACTGCAGGTTCGGCGACCCCGAGGCGATGAACGTGCTCACCCTGCTGGAGGGGGACTTCGCGGGGCTCTGCATGAACCTGGCTGAGGGGAGGCTGAGGGGTGAGGTGGGCTTCAGGGAGCTCGCATCGGTGTGCAAGTACATCGTACCCAGGGGTTACGGGGTCTCTCCTGCTCCGCCCGCGGAGATTCAGGTGGATGAGGACGCCATAGCCCGTGAGGGGGCGGTGCTGTACTACGCGGCGGTGAACGAGCAGGATGGGAGGGTGTTCTCCACCTCCTCCCGGAGCCTGGCGGTGGTGGGGGTTGCCGAGACCCTGGAGGAGGCCGAGAGGATAGCGGAGCGTGCCACAGGGCACGTGAGGGGAGAGCACCTCTACCACAGGCGGGACATAGGCACTAAGGAGCTCATAGAGAGGAAGCTGCTCAGGCTGAGGGAGCTGGGTGATGGATGATGCACGTGCTTTCCTTCACCGACTTTGAGGGGATGCTGGAGGAGCTCTTTGAGACGGCTGAGAGGCTGAAGAGGGAGCCCCTCGGTGAGGCGCTGAGGAACCGCACCCTGGCGATGATATTTGAGAAGGCTTCCACCAGGACCAGGGTGAGCTTTGAGGTGGCGATGACCCAGCTCGGGGGGCATGCTATATACCTCAGCCCCAAGGAGATGCAGATGGGCAGGGGGGAGAGCATAGCCGACACCGCCAGGACCCTGAGCAGGTACGTGGATGCCGTGCTGATACGTGCAAAGAGGCACGAGGACGTGGTGGAGTTTGCCAGGCACTCGGAGGTGCCGGTGATAAACGGGCTCACGGAGCTGGAGCACCCCTGCCAGGCGCTGAGCGACTTCTTCACCATGCGGGAGCTTAGGGGGGAGCTTGAGGGGGCGAGGCTGGCGTACGTGGGGGATGGGAACAACGTCTGCCACTCCCTGATGCTGGGGAGCGCCATGCTCGGGATGCACTTCTCCTGCGCCACTCCTGAGGGGTACGAGCCGAGGAAGGAGGTGCTGGAGCGCGCCCTGAGCATCGCGGAGCTCACGGGTGCCACCGTTGAGGTGGTGCACTCCCCCGAGAAGGCGGTGCGGGACGCTGACTTCATCTACACGGACGTGTGGGTGAGCATGGGGCAGGAGGAGGAGGAGCAGGAGAGGCTGAGGCGCTTCAGGGATTTTCAGGTGAATTCGGAGCTGCTCAGGCATGCCCCGGGGGCTAAGGTGATGCACTGCCTGCCCGCCAAGAGGGGGCTTGAGATAACCGACGAGGTGATGGACGGGGAGAGCTCCGTGGTGTGGCAGCAGGCGGAGAACAGGCTGCACGTGCAGAAGGCTGTGCTGCTGAAGCTGCTGCGCCCGTGAGCTAAAGGGTTATCTCTATGTCAAGCTCCTCCGCCATCTCCTTGTAGCGGTTCCTGATGGTCACCTCCGTGACCCCCGCCACCTCTGCAACCTCCCTCTGGGTTCTCCGCTCACCCAGGAGCACCCCGGCGATGTACAGGGCGGCGGCGCTCACCCCCGTGGGACCCCTGCCCGAGGTGAGCTCCCTGTCCATTGCCTTCTTCAGTATCTCCCTCGCCTTGCTCCTAACCTCCCCGCTCAGGTTGAGGGCGCTGCCGAAGCGCTCTATGTAGTCCACGGGAGTTGTGGGCCTGAGGCTCAGCCCGAGCTCCCGGGCAACGAAGCGGTAGGTTCTGCCTATCTCCTTGCGGTTGAGCTTTGCGGCATCCGCAATCTCGTCCAGGGTTCTGGGGACCCCGCACTGCCTGCAGGAGGCGTATATCGCCGCGGCGGTCACGCCCTCAATGCTCCGCCCCCTTATCAGCCCCTTCTCCACAGCCCTGCGGTACAGCATCGCCGCAGCCTCCCGCACGTTCTTCGGCAGCCCCAGACGGGAGGATATCCGCTCCAGCTCCGTCAGGGCAATCGCCAAGTTGCGCTCCATGGCGTTGCCCACGCGTATGCGCTGCTGCCACTTGCGCAGGCGGTAGAGCTGGGCTCTTCTGTCTGCGGACAGCTCCTTGCCGTAGCTGTCCTTGTTGCGCCAGTCAATGACGGTGCTCAGCCCCTTGTCGTGGATGGTGTAGGTCAGGGGGGCACCCGTGCGGGTGCGCTTCACCGACTGCTCGTGGTCAAAGGCACGCCACTCAGGACCCTCGTCCAGCAGGCCCTCGTCCACCACGAGCCCGCAGCTGTTGCACACTATCTCAGCCCTTCCGTCGTCGTAGCTCAGGTAGCTGCTACCACACTCAGGACACCTGTCTCTGTACTCTACCTCCTTTCCCAAAGGACCTCCTCCTCTCCTCTTTCTTAACATACAACCTTCCTGCCCTGGCTTCCTCAAGGATTCTGCTGTCCGGCTCCCTCTCTGGAACCACCACAAAGTAGGGGTGCGATGCAGGTCCTATTATGTCAACCACTCTGCCTACGCGTTCGCCGCTGCGTGTCACAACCTCCGCGTACAGCGGAGGATACTCCCTCCCCCGGAAGATCAGTGCCCCGCTTCTGCTCACATGCACCATCTCTCCCAGAACCCTCAATTCGCTCTCCTCCGAGGCAGAATAAAAATTTACTTTAACAACCTCTCAGGATTAACGTTCGCAACGATTTCAGACTGGCTTCTCGTGAGCCCTGCCCCCATGGCGGCTTCAAGCATGAGGCGCGCATCTGGAATGTCCTCGGGAGC
>WANG01000040.1 GCA_015521945.1 Candidatus Hydrothermarchaeota archaeon | reverse complement strand
TGAGCCAGTGTTTGAGGGAGTACTCTTCGGGCGGAAGGTTGAAGGTGTTGCGGGTTATGATGTAGAGGGGGAAGGAGAACACGAACCCCACCAGCAGGGCTGTGGCAAGGGTGATGGTGGTTCCGAACATCCCGGGCGAGCCGACGCCCAGACCTGCGCCAACAAGGGCGTGAATGAGGCTTATCCTTCTCTCAATCGCCGTGTCCATGTCTCATCCTCCAGGTGGTGCTCATGAAGACTGCAATGAGCAGCTTTGACATCCTCGCCGTGGTGGCGGAGCTACAGCACATGATAGGCGCCAGGGTTAATAAAGTTTTTCAACCCGCCGGGAGGGAGCTGAGGGTCGCCCTGCACCTCCCCGGCAGGGGGAGGGAGGACCTGGTGATTGAGGCTGGAAGGAGGCTGCACCTCACCTCCTACCCCAAGAAGGCGCCTCTTACCCCGACCACCTTTGCCATGACCCTGCGCAAGTACCTGAGGAACGCCAGGCTTGAAAGCATAGAGCAGCTCGGGTTTGACAGGATAGTCATGATGAGGTTTGAGAGGGGTGGCGAGAGGTACACCCTGGTTGCGGAGCTTTTCAGCAGGGGAAACGTGGTGCTCACCGACTCGGAGGGGGTGATACTCGCGGTCATGTCTCCGGGGAGGTACTCCACCAGAGCCCTGGTGGGGAGGGCGAAGTACGAGCCTCCCCCCCAGAGGCTCAATCCCTTTGAGCTGACCGCGGAGGAGCTCAGGGAGGTGCTCAACGCGGGGGGCAGGGAGGTTGTCAAGACCCTTGCGGTGAACCTGGGGCTGGGGGGCACCTACGCGGAGGAGGTGTGCCTCAGGGCGGGTGTGGATAAGGGGAGCAGGGAGGTGTCGGAGGAGGAGGCGGAGAGGCTCCGCAGGGTGCTGGAGGAGCTGAGGGAGAGCGCCGGAAGGGAGCCGGTGGTGGTTCTCAGGGACTCCACGCCGGTGGATGTTACCCCCCTGAGGCTGGAGGTTTACTCGGGGTTTGAGGTGAGGGAGGTTGAGAGCTTTTCAAGGGCTCTGGATGAGCTCTTCGTGATGCAGGAGCACTCTGAGGGAGCGGGGGAGGCGCTGAGCAGGTACGAGCAGGAGCGCAGGAGGCTTATCGCCAGGCTTAAGGCTCAGTGTGAGACCCTGAGGGGGCACCTGAGGCGGGGCAGGGAGCTCATGGAGCTCGGGGACTTAGTGTACCGGCACTTTAAGCTGGTTGAGGGGGTGCTTGATACCCTGAGGAGGGCGAGGGAGAGGTACTCCTGGGAGGAGATTGAGGAGAGGCTCGGAAGGGCGGGGGGAGAAACGCCCGTGGTGCGCCTGCATCCCGAGCGCGGGGTGGTGGTGCTCAGGCTTGAGAACAGGGAGGTGGAGCTGGATATACGCAGGAGCGCCGCCGAGAATGCGGGGGAGTTCTACGAGAGGGGCAAGAAGCTCCGCGCCAAGGCTCTTGGAGCCAAGGAGGCGGTGCTGCGCACCGTCAGGGAGCTGAGGGAGCTCAGGAGCAGGGAGCCGGAGGTGCAGGAGAAGCCCGTGAAGAGGGTGCGCAGGAAGAGGGAGTGGTACGAGAAGTTCAGGTGGTTCTTTTCAACGGATGGATTCTTGGTGCTGGGGGGGCGGGATGCGGTAACCAACGAGGTGCTGGTGAAGAAGCACATGGAGAGGGGGGATTTGTTCGTGCATGCGGATGTGCACGGCGCCCCGGCGGTTGTGATAAAGGCGGGGGGAAGGGAGGTGCCGGAGAGCACGGTGCAGCAGGCCTTTGACTTTGCGGTTGCCTACTCGCGGGCGTGGAAGCAGGGGGTTGCCAGCGCCAGGGTTTACTGGGTGAAGCCCGAGCAGGTGAGCAAGCGGGCGGAGAGCGGGGAGTACCTCCCCAAGGGCGCCTTCGTGGTGAGGGGCAGGAGAAACTACGGGGCTGGTAGCACAAGGGTGGCGGTGGGCGTGGTGTTTCAGGATGATATGCCGAGGGTAATCGGGGGACCTCCTGAGGCGGTTGCGGCTAAAGCGGAGGCGTATGTGGTGCTGGTGCCCGGCAGGGTGAAGAGCGGGGAGCTGGCGAAGGTGCTCAGGGCGAGGCTGGCGGAGAGGCTGGGGGAGAGGGGAAGGGCGGTGGCAGCCCTGCCCGTTGAGGAGTTTCTGGCTTTCATCCCACCTGGCTCCGGGGAGGTGCTGGAGGAGTGAGCGGCACTGAGCTGGGAATTCAGGTGCTCCTCACCCTCGTGCTGGGAATGCTCATCCTGAGCATCCTCAGCTTCTTCAGGAGGCGGATGCGGAGTAGATAAGTTTTATCAGGTTATACAGTTTTGTGGAATTAATGGTAGCCAGCTGCAGGCTGTGCGGCTCAGAGGGGGCGGCAGAAGAGCTCGGGGTGTGCGTTGCCTGCATAAGGTCAGAGCCCGGGGAGGCGCTCAGGCTTGCAGAGGAGGCGCACAGGAGGAGCAGGCACCGCTACGGGTTTGCCCATCCTCCGCCCAAGGGAGGCTCAGGTGTGTGCAGGGCATGCGTCAACGAGTGCGAGCTCCACGAGGGCGAGCGCTCCCCCTGCGGACTCAGGAGGTGCGAGGGTGGCAGGGTGAAGCACCTGACGGGCGATGAGGCTGTGGTGCAGGCGTACCACGACCCCCTGCCAACGAACTGCGTCTCCGCCTGGG
>WANG01000039.1 GCA_015521945.1 Candidatus Hydrothermarchaeota archaeon | reverse complement strand
CTCGCCAAAGCCAACGGCTCAACCAGGGTTGGGGTGCTTGAGACCACCTTCGCCGAGGAGACGGAGACTGACCTGTTCGGGGAGCAGGTTGACCTGTGCGGGGGCAGCGCCGAGCTGATAAAGGCTGCCTTTGAGACCCTGGTGGAGGCTGGGTACTCCCCGGAGGTGGCGTACTTTGAGTGCCTGCACGAGCTGAAGCTCATAGTTGACCTGTACTACAGGTACGGGATTGAGGGGATGTGGCGCAGGGTGTCAAACACCGCCGAGTACGGGGGCAGAACCAGGGGCAGGAGGATAATAAACGAGAGCGTCAGGGCGGAGATGAGGAAGGTGCTGGAGGAGATACGCAGCGGTGAGTTTGCCAGGGAGTGGGTGCTGGAGAACAGGGCAGGGCTGCCGGTGCTCAAGAGCCTCAGGGAGGAGCACAGCAGGCACCAGATTGAGGAGGTGGGTGAGAGGCTGAGGAAGATGATGAAGCTTGAGCAGAAATGAGGCTCCGTGAGGGTCTGGTGGAGCTGGAGGTGCCAGAGGGAGAGGGGGTGTTTTTCAACCCCAGGATGAAGCTGAACCGTGATGTAACCTGCGTGGCTGTTAGAGCCCTGGGGAGGGTGGACTTCCTTGACCTGCTGGCTGCCACGGGGGCGAAGGGGCTCAGGGTGGCGAAGGAGTGCGATGCGAGGGTGCACCTGAACGACCTCAGCAAGGCCGCGGTGGAGGTGATAAGGCGAAACGCAGAGCTGAACGGGGTGGAGGTGAGCGTGTCCTGCTGCGAGGCGAACCTGCTGCTGAGGAGCGTTAAGGGGTGCTTCAACTTCATTGATGTTGACCCCTTCGGGGCGCCCGTGAGGTTCGTGCACAACGCCGTGGCGGCGCTGCCCTCACGTGGATTCCTGGGGGTGACCGCCACGGATACGGCACCCCTGTGCGGGGTTTACCCGAAGGCGTGCCTGAGGAAGTACTCCGCGCTGCCACTGAGGGGGGAGCTGTGCAAGGAGGTGGGGCTCAGAATCCTGCTGGGGTTCATCGCCAGGGAGTGCGCCAGGTTCGGAAGGGGTATGAGGGTTCTGATAGCCCACGCCACCGACCACTACTTCAGGGCACTTGTGGAGGTGCGCTCCGGGAGGCGGAGGGCCGATGATGCCCTGGAGAAGATGGGGTACCTGCTCACCTGCAGGAGGTGCGGTGAGAGGAGGTATGAGAGGGGGTTTGCGCCTCCAAGTGGCGCATGCGGGTGCGGGGGGGAGATGAGCCCCGCAGGGGTGCTCTGGCTGGGTGGCATAGCCTCGCGGGAGTTTGCGGAGAGGATGGTGGAGCTTGCAGGGTACCTCAGCGACCCCAGGGTTACCAAGATGCTCTCGGTGATTGCGGAGGAGGCGGGGGTTGAGGTGCCCTTCTTCTACGACCTGCACCAGGTGGGCAGGCGCCTGGGTACGGGCGCCCTGAGGAAGGTGGAGGAGGTGGTGGAGGGGCTGAGGGAGAGGGGGTACAGGGCGAGCAGGACGCACATCACACCCACAGGGGTGAGGACGGACGCACCGAGGGAGGTGGTGGAGGAGCTCGCGGGCGGGTGAGCCGCTACTCCTCATCCTCGGTGCAGAACTCGCACTCTCCCGCTGCAGGGTCGCCGCAATCTATGCAGAACACCCTGCCGCACACCCTGCAGGTGAAGGTCTCTACCTCCTCACCGCATATCTCGCACTCCTGCATGAGTCTTACCTGAGCGTGCAGGTATAAAAATCTGCTCCCCGGGTGAAGGGTTCTATATAGAGGTTCAGCGGGTATGGAATTTTTAAGAAAAATATGGAATATTTTGACAAATTTTATCTGTTTTTGAGTTATCTGAATTTCCGTGAATTTAAAGGAGGTGAGAGTGTGAAAAGTGTATTTGCAATGTTTATTATCCTCGGAGCGTTTGCAGCCGCAGGTGCTGCATACGCCTGGATGCTGGCAGACCACACCGGTGAAAACTCGCCGGTGATGCACCCTGGCTATGCGAAAAACGTGGTCTTCATGGTCGGTGACGGTATGGGGAACTCGGTGCTTACAGCCACCCGCATATACACCGTGGGTGAGAACGGAACTCTTGCAATGGACACCATGCCGGTTACCGCCATGGTGAAGACCTACTCTAAGGACTACCTGGTGACGGACAGCGCCGCAGCCATGACAGCGTACATGACCGGCACCAAGGTTGACAACGGGATAATATCCCTGGGCGGAGATGCGCGGCGCACCCGGAGTACGGAGGG
>WANG01000038.1 GCA_015521945.1 Candidatus Hydrothermarchaeota archaeon | reverse complement strand
GATACGGATGGTGCAGACCTGTGGAACACCACCAGGCAGGCGGGCACCAACGTAATAGGCGGCTCCTACACGGGCGGCAACTACTGGGCTCTACCCAATGGCTCTGGCTACAGCGACACGTGCACAGACAGCGACGGCGACGGAATCTGCGACGCTCCCTACGCGATAGATGCGAACAACACCGACCACCTGCCTCTTGCGAGAGTCCCCTCGGACACGGTGCCGCCTTCACTGGTAATCCACTCACCCCGCAACACCACCTACTTCAGCTCCGCGGTGCCCCTTGAGGTCAGCGCCGATGAGGCAATCTCTGCCTGGTGGTACTCCCTTGACGGCTCATCCAACGTGAGCTTTGTGCCCAACACGACACTCAGCAACCTCAGCGACGGCGTGCACGAGCTTGAGGTTTACGCTAACGACACCGCTGGCAACGTTGGGTACGCTTCGGTAACCTTCACCGTGAACACCTCCGCAGGACAGGACACCACCCCGCCGGCGGTCACGATAATCTCACCGCGGAACCTCACCTACGCCACCTCTGCGGTTGATATAAACGTGTCCATAGCGGATGCCAGCGGTGTAGCCTCGGCTGTGGCAGAGGTTGGCGGAGTCAATCTGACCCTCAACCTTAGCGGCGGTTACTACACCGGGACGACCCCGCCCCTGAGCGACGGGCAGCATGTGCTCAGGGTTTACGCCATGGACACCAGAGGCAACCTTAACCTGGCAGAGGTGGTCTTCACCACGGACACCACGCCTCCCGTGATCATCCCGTCCTCTCCACCCTACATCATCCAGTACCTCGGCGATGCGAGCGTCAACTTCACGCTCCAGGACTCCAATCCCTGGAGATACGCCCTCTACATGAACGGCACCCTCATCAGCAGCGGCTCTTACCTCAGCGGTGCCGTGGTTTCTGCGAGGGTCCCTGCTGACACCCTTGGGGTATGGAACTTCAGCATCACAGCCGGTGACTCAGCCGGCAACAACCGCACCCTCTCGCTGCAGGTGCCGGTTGTGCCCGCGGAGGCGGAGGTCACCAGGAGCCTCACCGGCTCACCCCTCGTGATAAACGAGACCCTCTCCAACACCAGCACGTCCATTGAGCTGCTCACCACCCAGAGCTCGGGCAACATCAGCCTAAGGCTGAGGTTCAGCCGCAACCTCAGCGAGCTCACCACCACAACCAGCGCTTCCGAGTTCTCAGCCTACACCGGTGGTGCCGGCAAGAAGACCATCGGCAGGTACGTGAGGGTTGAGGTTGGCGGCGGCGTGAACAAGAGCGTCCTACGCCACGTGGTTCTCAGAATGCGCTACTCTCCAGAAGACCTTGACACCGACGGCGACGGCAGCGCCGACATAGACGAGAGCACCCTCACGCTGTGGCGCTACTGCTCTGCGGAGGACAGATGGATGGAGCTCCGCCACGGCACCAACTACACCATAACCTGCGGTGGCGAGGTGATAACCGTCTTCGGCAGCGGTGTCAACACCGCCGAGCGCTACGTGTGGGCGAATCTAAGCACCCTCAGCGTCTTCGGCATCGCGGGTGCTGCATCCGCTCCGCCAGCGCCGCCTGCGCCGCCCGCAGCCTCTGCGCCAGCCGCTGGAGGAGGAGGCGCCGCCTACACTCCAGAAGCGGTGCTGCTGGCGAACTCCATAGACCTGGCGCTTGCGAGGGACTTGGTGGAGTACCTCAGGGAGCTCGGGATACGCCTCCATGTGGTCAGTGCAGCCAACTTCAGCGCCTACTCCAAGAAGCGCTACGTAATCATCCTGGGCGGGCACGAGGCTTACGAGGGAGTTGGCGAGATAGTCGCCAACTTAACAACCTCCGAGGAGAGGGAGCGCATCCTGGCAGGTAGGGCGAGGCTGGAGAAGGTCTCTGCCTTCGCACCGGAGCAGAGGGTGTTCATCCTCGCCGGAAAGGACAGGTACGAGACCGCCAACGCTTGGAGAGAGAACTACGTGGACATCGCAGAGATGGTAAGGTACGGGCGGTAGGCTAACACCCCTCCTGCAGGAGGAAAAGCTCATCAACGGTGGTGCCGAAGACCTTTGCGATTCTGCACGCGAGCCTCAGGGATGGGCTGTACCTGCCCTTCTCAAGGAACACTATGGTCTCCCTTCTCACCCCCACCAGCCTTGCAAGCTCAGCCTGGGTGAGCCCGTACCTTGCCCGGTACTCCCTTATCCTGTTCCTCATCTCAGTACTCCACTCCCTTCCAGGTGTAGTAGCACACCAGCCCCAGGTACGCTAAGAGGAGCGCGCTGCTCAGCACCAGCAGCAGGCTTCCCGTGGATGCGTTTCCCGTGCTTATCAGCAGGGCGCCGAGAGCCGCACCCGTGAGTACGAAGAGCTGCATGGCTCGCCTGGAGGCTCTCTCAGACACCCTGAGCACGAGCTCGTCCTCCACCACCTCGCTCACCCTGCTTCTGAGGGCTGTTACTGCAATCCACCCGAGGAGGAAGCTCAGCACCACAAGCAGGGGCATCCGCGAAGCAACCCCGTACCCGAGCACCCCTCCGGTTGCGAGGGTCACGGCACCTCCCAGTATCAGGTACACCCTCCTGCTCATCTCCTCTCACCTCGTGTTAACTTTTTCTAACACAATGTTATACAAACATAACATCCGAACCATTTTCTGAAGCTCAAACTTTATTAACCATCCCCGCCCAATATTTAAGCATGAAAAGGGTGGGCGAGGTGATGACCCCCTACGTCAGGACGGTGCCTCCTGAGACTACCCTGCGGGATGCAGCCAAGGAGATGCGTAAGTTCGGCATAGGCTCGCTGGTGGTGGTGGATAAGGGCAGGGCTGTGGGCATAATCACTGAGCGGGACTTAGTGTACAGGATAGTTGCCGAGGGCGTGGAGCCCGGGCGGAAGGTTGAGGAGTTCATGAGCCGCGACCTCAAGTTCATCTCTAAGGACGCCACCCTCAGGGAGGCGGCGAGGAAGATGGCAGCCCACGGCATAAAGCGCCTTCTGGTAGGAAGCAGGGAGAGCCTTGAGGGCATAATAACCGTCACCGACCTTGCCAGGGCAGACCCCCTGGGCGAGGACCCCAGGAGCTACACCTTCACTTAGCGTGCACGCTTGTGGAGCAGCGCCCTGGAAGGGAGGCACGCCTACTCATTCTCAGCTCAAAAAATTATTTATACCACGCTATTAGAATCACCACTAAGGTGGTGGGCATGGACACCGAGGTTATGGTCAGGGAAGCAATGACGAGGTCCGTAGTAACCATTGAGCCCGACGCCACGGTTCAGAGGGCGGCGAAGCTTATGGCAGACAACAACATAGGGTGCGTTGTGGTGGTGGATAAGGGCAAGCCCGTGGGCATAATCACGGAGCGTGACCTGGCGTACTTCATAGCTGAGACGGACCTGAAGCCGTCCCTGGTGAAGGTCAGGGACATAATGAGCGCCGACCTCAAGACCATCTCACCCGACAGCACCGTAACCGAGGCGAGCAAGCTGATGGTGAAGTACAACATAAGGCGCCTTCCCGTAATAGACGGCGGCAGGCTCGTGGGGATAATCACCAACAAGGACATCCTCGCCATAGCCCCCGGGCAGATAGAGGTGCTCCGTGAGATGGTTGCGATGAAGGGGGAGGGCGGGATATCAGTGCACGAGCCGGAGCCCGAGAAGGGAACCTGCGAGAACTGCGGGGACATGGGGGTCAATCTGTACGAGGTGAACGGCAACTTCGTGTGCGAAGCCTGCAGGGACGAGATGCTTGAGGGTGAGGAGGAGTAGCCCGTGAAGACAGGAGACGTGATGAGCACGCCCCCGCTTAGCCTTGATGAGAACGACCCCGCAACAAAGGCGAGGGCGATGTTCCGTGAGTTTCCCTACAGGAGCTTCCCGGTGGTGAGCGACTCAAAGCTCGTGGGCATAGTCACCCGCACCGACGTGCTCCGCATAACCTCCTCCCGCTCCAACCTGCGTGTATCTGGGGTGATGAGCACCTCGGTCATAACCACCCATCCCGGAGAGGAGGTTGAGGAGGCTGGAGAGAAGATGGTAAGGGCGGGTGTGGAGCACCTGCCTGTGGTGGCATCTCCAGAGGACTCAACCCTGGTGGGCATGCTCAGCGCCAGAGACGTCATGCGGGTCCTGGTGGAGCAGGGCAGAAAGCCCCTGAAGTCCACGGTAGCCCAGGTGATGCGCCCACCCGAGTACTGCACCCACCAGGACACCGTGAGCAGGGTGTGGGGGAGGCTTCAGGAGAGCGAGCTTCCCGGGATGCCCGTGCTCAAGAACGGGCGCGTGGTGGGGGTTATAACCAGGAGCGACATAATCTCCAGGGGGAGGGCGAGGCTGAGCCTTGAAGACGAGAAGGGCAGAAAGAGGAGCCCGAGGGTTGAGAGGCTCATGACCACCCCGGCGGTGGTGGTTGATGCTCAGGAGGGCGTGCTTGAGGCAGCCAAGCTCATGCTTGAGCGAGACATATCCATGCTGCCCGTGGTTTCGGGTGAGGAGCTCAGGGGCGTGGCTGACAGGCTGAGCATCCTCTCAGCCTGGTTTTAGTCCTCCTCAAACTCCTCAAAGGGTATCTCCCGCTCCTCACCCCTCGCCCTGAGTATCTCCCTTGCAAGAAGCCAGTAGATGAGCGCCAGCGCCTTCCTTCCCTTGTTGTTGGTGGGTATTACTATGTCAACCCCCGAGGCGCTGTTGTCGGTGTCGCACAGCGCAACCACGGGTATGCCTATCTCACCTGCCTCGCTGAGCGCCTGCTCGTCCCCTCTGGGGTCGGTTACCACCACGACCTCGGGCTCAATGAACCCCGGCTGGTTGGGGTTGGTGAGTATTCCGGGTATGAACCTTCCCACTATCGCCTTAGCGCCGATGAGCCTTGCCAGCTTCTCCGCGGGCGCCTGGCCGTACTGCCTCCTGGAGACCACCAGAATCTTATCCGGCTGAAACCTCGCCAAGAACTTAGCCGCCACCGCTATGCGCTCGTCCGTCTTCTTCACGTCCAGCACGTACAGCCCGTCGGGGCGCACCCTGTAGATGTAGGGCATCATGTCCGCGTTCTTCTGCTGCGTGCCGATATGCACACCCGCAGCCAGGTAGTTGTCCAGGGAAGTGAGCTTCGTCTCCATCCACATCACCTCAGAACTCCGGGAGCTTGGCGAGCCTGGCTCTGCCAGAGAGCTCCTCATCTATCCTTATAAGCTCGTTGAGCTTGGCTATCCTCTCCCCTCCCACCGTGCCCGTCTTTATTATCGGTATTCCGAAGGCAACCGCAAGGTGGGCTATTGTGGTGTCCGTGGTCTCGCCGGAGCGGTGGGAGATAACGGGCGTGAGCTTCTCGTTGTCCGCCAGCCTTACGGCTCTGAAGGTGTCGGTGAGGGTGCCGCACTGGTTGGGCTTTATGAGCACGGCGTTGCTTGAGCCCCTCTCAATACCCCTGGCAAGCCTCCTGGTGTTGGTCACGTACAGGTCGTCTCCGCATATCAGCGCCTTCGCCTGGGAGGTCAGCTCCGCAAAGGCGTCAAAGTCCTCCTCGTGCAGCGGGTCCTCAACGTAGTAGAGGGTGTAGGTGTCTATAAGCTCAAGCACGTGCTCAATCTGCTCCTCGGTGCTCCTCTTCACCCCCTCCCTCCTGTAGATGTAGCACCCGTCCTTCTCGCTCCACAGCTGGCTGGCAGCCATGTCCATGCCCATCCTGAGCTTCACTCCCGTCTCTGCCTCCACGGCGTCGCACACCCTGGAGAGAAGCTCAAGGGCCTTTGCGTCGTCTATGGCTGGAGCCCAGGCGCCCTCGTCGCCCCTGCCCACGGTGCCGCACACCCTCGCCAGCTCCCGCCCCAGCTTCCTGTGCACCTCGGCATTGGTGCACACAGCCTCGGCGATGGTGCGGGCTCCCACGGGTATGACCAGGAACTCCTGCACGTCCGTGGCGCCCTCGGCGTGGGCGCCCCCGCCTATGACGTTCCCCAGGGGGTAGGGGAGCTCGCAGGCGAGGTTGCCCCCGAGGAACTGGAAGAGGGGCATGCCGCAGGCGCCGGAGGCAGCCTTGGCGTTGGCGAGGGACACAGCCACGGCGGTGTTGCCCCCGATGTTGGAGAAGTTATCCGTACCGTCCACCTCCCTGAGGATGCGGTCCACCTCCTCCTGGTTTGCGGCATCCATGCCCCTTAGCTCCGGGGCGATGCTCTCCTCCACCTCAAGTATCGCCTTGTCCACCCCGCCCTCGGGAAAAGCCATCGCCTCGTACTTCCCGGTGCTCGCACCGCTGGGGGCGGCGCACCTGCCGGCGGAGCAGTCGGTGAGTATCTCCACCTCAATCGTCCAGTTCCCCCTGGAGTCTATGATCTTCCTGGCTCTCACTTCCTCAATTATAGCGGGCATCATTCCTCCTCACCCAGCAGCTTCTTCTCCGGCATCCTCCTGTACACGGTAATGGGTATGACACCCCTCTTCAGCTCCTCTATGGCTATGGATATGGGCTCGTACATGTCCCTGGAGAGCTTTATAAGCGGAGGGGCGCCCATGGACAGCTGGAGCGCCCTCGCCCCTATTATCCGTGCCTTCTCGTACTTCGTCAGCTTCACACCTCTTTCCTCCTTTCTGGAGAAGGTTATGGGGCCGCTGAGATTTGAACTCAGGTCACCAGCACCCCAAGCTGGGAGGATGGACCAGGCTACCCTACGGCCCCTTGACATGCATGCTCTCCATAAACTCTCCCTGGCTCAGGAGCATCCTTCTGCAGCAGTAGCGCTCAACGCCCAAGGAGTCAAGCACGTCCTTCGGGTTCTCCTTCTGCGCCACCCTGCGCCTGAACTCCTCGTACTTGTCCGCCACCACCGCACCGCAGCTGAAGCACCTGACGGGTATCAGCATGGCATCACCTGTAGGACTTCTGGAACCTGGCTCTGGCGCCGCGTCCGCCGTACTTCTTCGGCTCCGCCCTTCTGGCGTCGCCCTTTATGATGCTCCTGTCGTAGCTCATGAACTTCGCCCTGAGCTCGGCATCTCCCGTGTACTCAACCAGCGCCCTGCCTATGGCGGTACGCACCGCCTCGGCCTGACCCATGAAGCCTCCTCCTCTCACCGTAACGTCAATATCAACCTTATCCCTGACGTCTCCGGCTAAGTAGAGCACCTCCATTATCTTCATCCTCGCCATCTCCGGCTCAAGGATTTCAACGGGCACCTTGTTTATCCTCACCCTGCCCTTGCCAGGCTTAACCGTGGCTCTCGCAATGGCGGTCTTCCTCTTGCCGGAAGCGTTGACTACCTTCACCACAACCACCTCAGAACTTTGCACCCAGGTGCCTGCTCAGCTCCTCAAGGGTAACGTACCTCGGCACCTTCAGCTTGGTGTAGCTCGCCTCGGTGAAGCTCACCTTCTCCGCGCTGGTGTACTCCTCGGGGGTACCGATGTACACCCTGAGCCTCTTGAAGGCGCTCCTTCCCCTGCCCTGCTTGTAGGGCAGCATCCCGCGAACCGCCCGCTTGAGTATCATCTCGGGCCTCCTGGGGTAGTGGGGCCCGTGCCTGCGGGGGTTGACTATGCTCTTCCTCTCCCTTCTCTCCCTGTACTTCGCCAGCACGCTATCCCTGCTCCCGGATATCACCGCCTTCTCGGCGTTCACCACAACAACCTCCTCCCCCTCAAGCAGCATCTTCGCCACCCTGCTGGCAAGCCTTCCAAGTATCATGCCGGAAGCGTCAACAACCTTCATGCCCTTCACTCCATGAGCTTTACTCCCTTCGGGTTCTCCTTCATGAGCTCCTCAAGGCTCAGGCACCTGCCGCCGGCGGAGGTTATCTTCCTCACGGCGCTCTCCGAGAAGGCGAGGGCACCCACGGTAACCGCATGGGATATGCGACCTGCACCGAGCACCTTCCCCGGCACAGCAACGGTGTCACCCTCTCTGGTGTGCCTGGCGATTCTGCTCAGGTTCACCTCCGCCCTTCTGCTCCTGGGCTTCGCCAGCCTCTCACCCAGCTCCCTCCACACGGCACGTGAGGTAGTGTGGGTGAGCCTTGCGAGCTCGGTTATCAGCCTCTGGAGGTTCGGGTTGGTGCTCCTGCTCTTCCTCATCACTCTGCCTCCTCACTGGATGAAGTGCGGGGGAAGGGATTTGAACCCTCGCACCCACTTAGGGACAGGACCCTCAATCCTGCGCCTTTGACCACTCGGCCACCCCCGCATCTCGGTATTTCTACAGTAATGCTATCATCCTCTCAGCTTTTTTGGAGATGCACCTGCACGCCTGCCTCAGCACCTCCAGCGGGGGAAGGGCGCCGGTGCTCTCTATGGTGAATATGAACTTCTCGTCCGAGGCTCTGAGCTGCACGGCGTTCTCCTCGCACTCCTGAACGCATGCCCTGCACAGGATGCACGCCTCCTGGTTCACCGCCACCGCCCTGCCATCCTCAAGCTTCATTATCCCCTTGGGGCACGCCTCCACGCAGTCCCCGCAGCCGGTGCAGCTTTCCAGCACCTCTATCTCGGGGTAGTACTTGTACCCCGCCACCGCAGCCTGCCACTTCGCATGCTCCCTGCCCCTGCCCAGCACCGCCTCAGCCTCAAGCTTCAGCCTCTGCCCCTCTCTGAGCTTCACTATGGGAATCCCCGGCAGGGGTGTAAGCTCCGGGTCAGGGGAGCGCAGGTCGTGGGAGTACACCATGCCCTCACCCTCCGCCTCCAGGCTCAGGGTCAGGGTGCAGCTCGGGCACCCCTCGCCACCGCAGGAGCACTCCTCCCTGAGGTTCAGCCTGCTCAGGTCGGTGCGTATGGGCACCAGCCCGAGGCGGTGGGCGAGAATCTCATCGTAGAGGGGTGAGGTGTTCTCGTATATTATCACATCCTCTATGGCGAGGGTCGGCACCTCCGCTATCATCGCCCTGCGCAGGGCGTTGGCATACGCTGGACTTGCGCCGCTCAGCAGCACCTTCGCGTGCCTCTCATCAGCGCTGAGCACCTTCAGCTCCAACTCACACTCTCCTCCCGCGTCTTCCTCCTTTCCTCTTGGTGCCGTCGTGGGGTATCGGAGTAACATCCTCAATCCTGCCTATCTTGAGCCCAGCCCTCGCCAGCGCCCGTATCGCCGGCTGCGCCCCAGGTCCGGGGGTCTTGGGACCGCTCCCTCCGGGTGCCCTCACCTTGATGTGCACCCCCACGATTCCCTTCTCCATCGCCTCCTCGGCGGCACGCATCGCCGCCTGCATGGCGGCGTAGGGCGAGGACTCGTCCCTGTGGGCTCTCACTATTCTGCCGCCCGACCACCTGCTGATGGTCTCGGCACCCGTGAGGTCGGTTATGTGGATTATGGTGTTGTTGAAGGAGGAGTATATGTGGGCGATGCCCCAGTGCTCCTTCTTCTTCGCGCTCATGCCGCCACCTCCTCACCGGCAGATGCGGGCTTGAGGGCAGCAACCGGCGAGCCCTCGGTGAAGGTGATGGTGTCCTCCTCATCCCTGAGCACTAAGTAGCTCGGAGCCGTGACCTTCCTGCCTCCCACGCTGATGTGCCCGTGCACTATGAACTGCCTCGCCTGCTTGATGGTGTGCGCCAGCCCCTTCCTGTAAACTAAGGTCTGAAGCCTGCGCTCCAGCACGTCCCTGACGGTCAGCGACAGGATATCGTCAAGCACGGTGTTCTCATCCGCCAGGCTGAGCCTCCTCAGCCTCTCCAGCAGCATCCTCTTCTGCCTCTCAGCCATCTCATCCTGCCTGCCCAGCAGCTCCCTGACCTGCCTGCGTATGTTCCTGAGGATAGCCGTGGCTCTCCACAGCTCACGCTTGTTCTTAAGCCCGTACTCCCTGAGAAGCTTTCTCTCCTCCTCAATCCTGTCCTTCTGCCAGGGATGGGGCGGTGTTGAGTACTTCTTCCTGATTCTCCTGGGGTCTCCCATGCGGGCTCACCTACTTCTTCCTCTTGGACACACCCACGGTTACGCCTCTCCTGAATCCCGTGCGGGTGCGCTGTCCTCTGACAGGCAGTCCGAGCTCGTGCCTTATCCCGCGGTAGCTGCGTATCTTCTTCAGGCGGTTCAGGGTCTCCCTCAGAGCCATCTCAAGCTCCGCACCGGTAAGGTGCAGGTCCCTGCCTGTCTCGTAGTCCTTCCTCATGTTGAACAGCCAGCTCGGCACCTTCTTGTTGTGGAAATCCTCAATAAGCGCGTTCAGCCTCTCTATCTCCTTCTCCGTCAGGTATCCAATCCTCTTCTCCGGGTTAACCCTCGCCAGCCTGCACAGCACCTCTCCCGTTCTCATCCCGATACCCTTTATCAGCGCCAGGCCCACGGGCACCTTCTTGTTCCCGTCTATGTCCATGCCACCTATTCTCACCAGGTACTTGAACTCTTCCTTCGCCACCATGCTTCCTCCGCTGGCTCGCCTTGTTGGTGCGTGACCAGAATCAGGCTTCCGTAGCCAGAAAGTTATCATGTTAAATATTCTTGGAAAACTCACCTCTCTGCGGAGAGTACGAACACGGGGTTGAGGGCTCTCATCATGCCCCTCTCCACCCTTGCGAAGCTCGCCAGCACCACCTCTGTGGCGAACCCCTCCCTCTCAAAGGCTCTGAGGGCGCTCTCTAAGGTGCTCAGGGTAACCGCCGTGGCAACCACCCTGCCCCCATCCCCGAGCCTCTCCGCTAAGTGCGCGGCTATCTCCTCCATCCTGCCCCCGCTCCCCCCTATGAACACCCGCTGGGGCTCGGGCAGGCTCTCAAGCGCCTCGGGCGCCTCCCCCAGCACCACCTCCCCACTGACCCCGAACCTGCGCAGGTTGCGCCTCACCAGCTCCGCAGCCTCCCTGCGCTTCTCCACCGCGTACACCCTCGCCCCCATCAGGGCGAGCTCAACGCTCACGCTCCCCGTTCCGGCGCCTATGTCGTAGGCGACCTGCCCCCTCTCGGGGGCGAGCATGCACAGCGCCACCATGCGCACCTCCCGCTTGGTCATGGGCACACGGGCGCGCTCAAACTCCTCATCCTTTATCCCTGGGAGCCTCATCCCACACCACCATCACGCTCCTGCCGCTGAAGCGCATCCCGGCCACCTCGCTCAGCCACCCCACCACCACCCTCTCCCCGGGGGAGCAGAGGCAATCGCAAACCGCGCACCTCCTGTCCCCCACCAGCTCCAGCAGGTGCGCCGCCACCCTCTGGGGCGTATTTGTGGGGTCGCAGAGTATCGCCACATCCCCGGAGAGCTCCCCGAGCTCCTCCAGGCTCCTCCCGTGCAGGCTGAGCACCCTCACCCCGTTCCAGCACCGCTTCAGCCTGGCAAAGCACACCTGCACCCAGCTCACCCCCGGCACCACCTCCAGCACCTCCTCACCCAGACGCCTCCTGAGCACCTCCAGGATGCTGTACAGGGTTGAGTCCCCGGAGGTCAGAACCGCCACGTTACCCGAGCTCAGGTGCTCCTCCACGAACCTCAGGGCATCCTCTATGTTCCGTATCTCGTGGGTGGGCATGCCCTGCGGAGCCACCCTCAGCGCCTCCCTGCCCCCCGCAAACGCCTTGGCTGAGGCTATTGCCTGCGCCGCCTCCGGAGTCAGGTGCTCCCTTCCCGCGCCCACACCTACAACAAGCACCTTCCCCATCTGCTCTCACCAGCCTCCGCATCCCACGCCACCGGCACCAGGTTGGTGTTCAGCATGACCACGCTCACCCTTATGCCAGCCCGCTCCCTGCACCTCCTCGCCGCCTCCTCCGCCACCGAGGTGAGCACCACCTCAAGCCCCTCCCTGAGGAGCACCTCCACCCCCTCCTCCACGGTGGCGCACTTTCTTAGCCCCCTCAGCACCCTCCCGGGAGCGCCGCACCATGCCGCGTGGGCGGTGAGCGTCTCCAGCCTGGCATCCGCAACCCTGCTGTGGGTGCAGAACACCCCTGCGGCGAGCTTGACCAGCTTGCCCGCATGCCCGCACACCACCACCCCCTCGGCACCCTCCACGGCGCACCTGTCAAGCATGTACCCCACGTAGTTTCCGCACTGCACAACCGCATCCTCCGGCACACCCCTCTTGAGGGCGTACCTCTCCCCCATCCTGCCCGGGGTTAGCACCACCTCCCTGAAGCCCGAGGCGATGGCAACCCCCACCTGCTTCTCCAGGGAGCGCAGCAGGGCGGACTCGCTCCAGGGCACCACCACGCCCGTGGTTCCGAGCACCGAGAGACCGCCGACTATTCCAAGCTTCGGGTTCATGGTGCGCCTGGCGAGCTCCTCACCTCCCGGTATTGAAACCACAACCTCCGCACCCCCTCCGAGCACCTCCCGCACCGCCTGCACAATCATCCTCCTGGGCACCTCAGTTATGGCGCTCTCCCCCACCTCAATCCCCAGCCCCGGCTTCGTCACCGTGCCGACCCCCTCGCCACCCCTGACCACAACCTCCTCACCGCCCGGCGCAACCTCCGCGCACACCTTAACCCCGTGCGTAACATCCGGGTCATCCCCCGCATCCTTAACCACGCACGCCCTCGCCGAGCTCCCGGTGAGCTCAACCTCAGCCACCCTCATGCACGCCCTCCTCCCCGAGGGCAGGGTTATGCACACCTCCTCTGGAAACTCACCCAGCAGCGCCATGCACGCAGCCTTGGCAGCAGCGGCTGCGCAGGTACCCGTGGTGTACCCGTAGCGCATGCACTAAAATGCAACCCGCCGGCTTATTAATCCTCCTACAGCAGGCGGTGTACCTCCATCACCTCAAGCTCCCCCACACCCTCAACCTGCCTGAGCCTCTCCTCCAGCTTCTCAGCCTCACCCTCGGCATCCGGCACCACAAACTCAGCCACCAGCGCCTTCAGCCCGAAGGCAATGGGCTCCTCCCTTGTGGCGTTCACCCTGAACCCCAGCTTTGAGACCCTCTCAACCAGCTCTCCAAGCTCCGTCTCCGGGCTCTCCGGAAAGAGCTTAACCCTCACAAGCACCTCTGCCATCTGCCCACCTCACGGTCCTGAAAAGCCGCACTCGCATGCGTACCTTCTGCCCAGCTTTCTGCACCGCCTGCAGCGCACTATCATGCTCCCGCACTCGGGGCACGGGAAGCGAACGTTACCGCCGCCTGCCTCCACATACACACCGCATGAAACGCACGTAGGACCTTCCATACCACGCCTCCAGGGTTTGAAGCCTCCCATGAAGCCGCGGGTAACAATATAAAAACTATTTGAGCACCAGCCTTCCGGGCGGCAGAAGGGCTCTGAGGATGCTGAAGAACCCCGGGAAGGAGACGTCCACGCACTCCGCACCCGAGATGGTGCTCTTCCCCTCCGCAGCCACCGCAGCCACGCTCAGCGCCATCGCCAGGCGGTGGTCGCCGTGGGAGCTCACCTCCGCCCCTCGCAGCCTGGTGCCCACGACGCTCAGCCCGTCCCTCCTCTCCTCCACCCTCGCCCCGAACTTTGAGAACTCGGCGGCGCAGGTGCTTATCCTGTCGCTCTCCTTGTACCGTGCATGCTCGGCGCCGTAGAGCCTTGAGGTTCCCTCGGCGCAGCATGCTATGGCGGTGGCTACCGGCAGCAGGTCTGGCGAGTCCGAGAGCTCAGCCTCAAAGCCCGCTGGGCGCCCGTCTCCCCTCACCACCACCGCACCCCTGCGCTCCCTCACCTCCGCCCCTGCGGCTCTCAGGATGTCAAGTATCGCCCTGTCCGCCTGCAGGGAGCCCATAGTGAGGTTCCTCACCTCAACCTCGCCCCCCGCCACCGCCGGCAGGGCGAGCAGGAAGGCGGCTGAGGAGTAGTCCCCCTCCACCCTGTAGGTTCTCCCCCTGTACCCACCTGGCTCCACCCTGAACCAGCGGTACCCGCGCCGCTCCACCACCGCCCCGAAGCTCTCCATTACCTGCAGGGTCAGGTCAACGTAGGGCTTTGACTTGAGCTCCGTTGTTATGCTCACCTCCACCGCATCCTCGGCGCAGGGTGCAGCCATCAGCAGGGAGGAGACGAACTGGGAGCTTATGTTCCCGGGAAGCTCAACCCTGCCCCCCCTTATGCCGCCCCCCTTCACCCGCACTGGGGGACACCCGTTGCGGCGCACCGCCTCAGCCTCCACCCCCAAGGTGCGCAGAGCCTCAAGCAGGGGCTCCACGGGGCGCCTCTGCAGGGACTCATCCCCTGTGAGCACCGCCTCACCGTCAAGGGCTGCCACCCCCGTGAGGAGCCTCAGGGTGGTGCCCGAGTTGCCGCAGTCTATTACCCCCGGAGACGCAGGTCTTCCTCCAACCCCCTCCACCACCGCCGGCTCCTCCTCCAGCACCCGGGCGCCGAAGCTGCGCATCCCCCTGAGGGTTGCCAGGGTGTCGGCGGCTCTGAGCCAGCTCTTCACCACCGAGCGCCCCTCCGCCAGCCCCGCAGCCACGAAGGCGCGGTGGGTGTAGCTCTTGGAGGGGGGCGCGCGGGCGCTTCCCTCTGCCCCGCACCTGCCGTAAATCACAGCTATCATGGCAACCGCTAAGGATATATGGGATGGGGGTTAAATACTTTTACGAGCGGCATGCTGGAGAACGTCAGGCGGGAGATTGAGCTGCTGTGCAGGCACGTGAGGATACTTCGCCTGGTGAAGGAGCACGAGCCCGTGGGGATAATAAAGCTCTCGGAGCTCAGCGGGATACCCCAGCACAGGGTGCGCTACTCCCTGCGGGTGCTTGAGCGGGAGGGGATAATAAAGCCCTCACCCCAGGGAGCGGTTACGGAGAGCAGGGCTGAGGATTTTCTTAAAACCCTGCCGGGGGAGATATTCAGGCTCAAGAGGGAGCTGGATTCCTGCCTGGAGTAGCTACTTTTTAAGAAAGCGCCTGCACCACTCCTCCCACAGCTCGCCATCTGCAGAAGCCGCCCTGGAGAGGGCGTCCATGCCGCTTTCCTCAGCGGCTTCCCTGAGAGCCTCCATCAGTCCGGGCTTCTCCTTATGATGGAGTGTGATGATGCATGTGCTTGAGAACTATCTTAAGAGCCTCCAGTCCGAGCCTCTCCGCCTCCATTGCAAGGGCGCTGAAGTCAGCATCCCTGCGCCTGAGAGCCTCCATGAGGGTTGCAAGAACAAACACCTCCACCTCCTTTGTATAGCGGGCACGGTCGGCACGCCCAGCCCACCCCTGAAGCACCGCATGCTTCCGCCACTCGTAGGATGAGCCTCTGAGATGAAAGAGCAGGGCGGAGTAGAAGTACCCAAGGTCTTCAGCCTCTTCCTCAGCCCTCCCGAGAATGTACTCCACCCACTTCTCTGCCTCACCTGGAGCCTTTTTGTCTGAAATCTTGGCGATTATCATGGAGTACACGTTCATAAGGAATACATCTGGTTCAATCCACGTTTGTTTTTCTGCATCTTCTTTAGCTCTTCTCAGTATCTCGCCCACCCATTCTTCTACATTATC
>WANG01000037.1 GCA_015521945.1 Candidatus Hydrothermarchaeota archaeon | reverse complement strand
GGGTGGAGCTACTACGACGCCCTGGGAAACCCGGCAGCCCCCGAGTACCACCGCCTGCACCTGCAGCTTCTTCTGCAGATGTACAGGGCGACCGGAAACGAGACATACCTCACCTGGTACCGCAGGTGGAGCGGCGATAGCTGAGGCTTATCCCCCCGCCGTAGCTGCGAAAACTCCTTAAACCCTCCCGCCCAGTGCATGGCATGAGGTGCAGGATTTACACCGACGGCGCATCACGGGGCAACCCCGGCAGAGCCGCCTGGGCGTACCTCATACTCAGAGACGGCAGGGAGGTGTGGGCAGATTGCGGGTACATGGGCAGAGCCACCAACAACACCGCCGAGTACAGGGCGGTTATACACGCCCTTGAGAAGGCTGCCGAGCTCGGGTGCACCGAGGTGGAGGTTTTCTCCGACAGCCAGCTGGTTGTCAGGCAGCTCACCGGCAGGTACGCGGTCAGGAAGGAGCACCTCAGGAAGCTCCATTCCAGGGTGCTGAAGCTGGCTGAGAGCTTCCGCAGGGTTAGCTTCAGGGAGGTCAGGAGGAGCGACAGGTACGTGAAGAGGTGCGACGCCATGTGCTCGGAGGTGCTCGGCGCCGGAGCTCAGCCGAAGTAGCCCAGAAGCTCCGCCATCCTGAGGGCAAACTTCATGGAGAGGTTCACCTCTATAAACGAGCTGGGGACGAGCAGGAGAACCGAGAGGGCAGCAAGCTGCCTGCTCAGCTCTGGAACCCTTGCGGTGGCAACGGTGTAGGCTAAAGCGATGGCGCTGAACTCCAGCACCCCGTGGGGCAGGAGGTAGAGGAGGTAGAAGGGGAAGAGGGGGGACACCAAAGGCGGAGAGAAGGCGCCGATGCTCAGAGCCCCGGCTGCAACCATGAGCAGCCTCGGAAGGCGCTCGTAGGCGAAGCGCCGCTCCCCCTCCAAGCGGTAAACCGCAGCCGGCAGGCTCATCACCGCCGCTATTGCAATGAGGTTGGAGAAGAGGATGCTCAGCTCCGTCCTTAAACCAGCCTTCTCCAGCACCACCACCTTCGCCGAGGCCACCCTGCTAAGGGCATCGCTCGCCACGCTCTCCGCTCCGGGGGAGAGGAAGTACAGCAGGGTTATCCCCAGCACACCCGCAAGCGCCCCTGCGGCGAAGAGGTACAGCCCCTGAAGGTAGGAGCCGAGCACCTCGCCCCAGGGCTCTCTACTTCCTGACACTGTCCAGCAGCAACCTCATCTCTGTCCTTGCCACAATCTCCCGTATCCTGTCCACCGCATCCGGATTGGCGGAGATGCTGGTGATGCCGAACTCCACCAGCTTTCTGGCAACCTCGGGGTCGCTGCCAGCCTGCCCGCAGATGCTGGTCTCAACCCCGTGCTCCCTGCACGCCCTTATGACCATCTCAATCAGCTTCAGCACCGCGGGGTGCTTCTCGGAGTAGAGCTTGGCAACCCTCTCGTTGTTCCTGTCCACCGCTAAGGTGTACTGGGTCAGGTCGTTGGTGCCGAAGCTTATGAAGTCTATCCCCTCCTTTATGAACTCCTCTATTATCAGAGCCGCCGCGGGAATCTCCACCATTATCCCGAACTTCACATCCCTGTGGGGCTCCAGCCCCGCCTTCTTAGCGATCTCCTTCGCCTTTCTAAGCTCCTCCGGGTGCTGCACTAAGGGAATCATCACCCCGATGTTGGTGTACCCCTCATCCACCAGCTTCCTTATAGCCTTGAACTCGGCAAGCATCAGCTCCGGCTCATCAATAGCCCTGCGCACCCCGCGCCACCCGAGCATGGGGTTGTGCTCGTGGGGCTCCTCCTCGCCCCCCTTAAGGCTCCTGAACTCGTCGGTGGGCGCATCCAAGGTTCGGTACCACACGGGCTTGGGGTAGAACGCCTGGGCGACCTTGCGCACCCCGTCGGCTATCTTGTTCACCAGCACCTCCTCTCTCCCGTCACGTATGAAGTTCATGGGGTGCTCCCCTGTGCCCAGAATCATGTGCTCAACCCTCAGCAGCCCCACGCCATCCGCTCCGGGCGCCACCCTCTCGGCTATCTCGGGTATGCTGAGGTTCACCTTCACCTCCGTGGCGGTTACCACCTTCGGAGCAGCCTGAGCCACCTGAACCCGCTCTTCCTCCTTCTTCTCCACCCTCCCCTTATACACCACGCCCCTCGCACCGTCAACCGTGACCTCCATGCCGTCCCTTAGCACCTTGGTGGCATTGCCCGTGCCCACCACGCAGGGTATGCCCAGCTCCCTGGATATTATGGCGGCGTGGCACGTCATTCCGCCCTCATCGGTAACTATGGCGGAGGCGCGCTTCATCGCCGGCACCATGTCGGGGTTGGTCATGGTGGTTACCAGCACGTCCCCCTGCTCAACCTTGCTCAGCTCCTCCAGGCTCCCTATAACCTTCACCCTGCCCGAGCCAGTGCCGGGGCTTGCGCCCAGCCCCTTGACCAGCACCTCCATGGGCTCCTCCTGCTCCTCCCCGACGTCGCCCTTTTCCTCCTGGTAGAGCACGGTTATGGCTCTGGACTGGAGCAGGTAGATGCTGCCACCCTCAATAGCCCACTCAATGTCCTGGGGGGAGCCGAAGTGCTCCTCCACCCTCCTGCCGAACTCCGCAAGCTTCGCTATCTCCTCATCGCTCAGCACCTGCGCCCTCGCCTCCTCCGCATCCAGCTTTACCTCCACGGTGCTGCCGTTCTCATCCCTCACCAGCTTGCTCGCCTTAACCCCAACCTCCTTCTTTATCACCCTGCCCGTCTCCTTCTCAACCTCGTAGTGGTCGGGTGTAACAGCTCCGGAGACCACGGACTCTCCGAGCCCGAAGGCAGCCTCAATAACTATCTTATCCCTCTCCCCCGTGGAAGGATGAGCCGTGAACATCACCCCCGCCTTCTCGGCGTTCACCATCTTCTGCACGACCACGGCTATGCCAACCTTCTCGTGCTGGAACCCCTTCTTCTCCCTGTAGAATATCGCCCTGGGCGTGAAAAGAGAGCTCCAGCAGCTCCGCACCTTCTCAACAAGCTGGCTGCCACGAACGTTGAGAAAAGTCTCCTGCTGTCCCGCAAAACTCGCATCCGGCAAATCCTCAGCCGTGGCAGAGCTTCTGACAGCCACGGGCACCTCGCTCTCTCCGCACACCTCACACAGCTTCCTGTAGCTGCCCATTATCTCCTTGGACAGCTCCTCCGGCACCTCTACACCAGAAATAAGCTCCCTTATCTCCCTGGAAGCCCTGTTCAGGTCATCGCTGTCGTCAACGTTGCAGTTTCTCAGTATCTCCATTATCCTGTCCTTCAGCCCCGTATGCTCCAGAAACTGGTAGTAGGCTCTGACCGTCACCACAAATCCCGGAGGCACGGGCATCCCGGCTTTCACAAGCTCTCCCAGGTTCGCACCTTTACCACCCGCAACACCCACATCCTCACTGCTCAGCTCATCAAACCATGCAATCGTCCTCATCCCTGTTCCTCCTAAACAGGTATTACAAGCTCGGGGACACCTCCCAGTATCCGCATCACCCTACTCAGAAAGCTCTCCTCCGGCAGAATATAAATCTTTTGTTACGGTTCTGCCACGGCGCCTCTGGCGTAGAAGCTACCTTCCCAGGAGGGCGCTCCTCAGCACCCCCAGCACGCTCATCCCTATCTCCCCCCTGAAGTACATATCGCTCAGCCTCTTAGCCGTGGGGTCGTTTATCCTGCCTATTATCACATCCATCGCCCTGTCGGGCAGCCTGTACACCACCTCCTGCACCCTCAGCATGCTCCTGTAGAACCCCCTCTCCTCCTCCACCCTGGCTGCGTACCTCCTCAGCGCCTCCTCCCTGCTCAGCTCTCCCGCAGCCACCCTGCTCATGAGCCTCCCGCACACCTCGGCGAACTCAAAGCACTTCCTGATACCCTCGGCAGTGCTCGGGAGCACCTGCCCGGCAGCATCCCCAACCACGAACACCTGCGAAACCACGGGCTCCCTCAGCCCCTCGCAGGGTATAACTCCCCCGTGGTGGGTGCCTTCAGCCCGCTCCACCCCCAGGAACTCTAAGAACCTGCGGTTAAGCTTTGGCAGCTTCAGGGTGCGCATGCTCCCCAGGCCTATCCTCGCCCTTCCGTTCCCCACCGGAAACACCCATGCGTACCCACCTGGCACCAGCCTGCTCCCGTAGTAGATGTGCACATCCCGCGCATCGTACTCCCCCACGGTTTCAAGGGCGGTTATCCTCCCCCTCGCTGGCGCATACCCCCTGCGCAGGCTGGAGGCAACCACCGCCCGCCACCCCGTGGCGTCCACCAGCATCTCCCCCGAGAAGCTGCCGGAGTCGGTGTGCATCACCGCCCCCTCCCCGTCCACGGTGGCACCCGTTACCCTCGTGCCCAGGGCAAGCTCCGCATCCAGGCTCTCGGCAACCCGCCTGCAGAACTCCGCGTAGTCAATGGTGCAGTACCTCTCCGGCAGAGGAATCCGCGCCTCATGCCCCGAGGGGGAGTGTATCACCACCCTATCAAACTCCCACAGCACGCTGCTCCCAGCCCCCAGGCGCCTAATCCAGCTCACAGGCGCCGCGCAGGTTGAGCGCTGCCTTGCTCCAAGCTCCGCCTCCCTCTCCACCACCAGCACCCTGCACTCCCTTGCGAAGTAGGCGGTGGCAAGACCTGCGAACCCCGCTCCTGCGATAACCGCATCGTACATCGGAGTGAGTGTTGTATCCCGCCTGTCTAATAAACCTTCCCCACCCTTCTGCATGGCATGTGCTGCCCGGGTCAGGAGACCACGCCACCGCTGAGCCTCGGGAGTTAAAGAAAAAATTAATATAACCCCACAGCACAAAAGAAATACCAAGGGTTGAGCGGATGGACACCAGGATACTGATGATGCTCACAGTTGGCCTCCTCTCCGTAGCCGCTCTCGCCATGCCAAACGCGGCAGCCAAGTTCTCACTGCAGCACACCTTCGTGAATGGAACCCAGGTGGACTGCACCTCCTGCCACCCCAAGGTTCACGCCGAGATTCAGAAGGGAGGGGTGCACACCACCCACGGCTTCGCCACCAAGCCGTGCAGGGGGTGCCACATACCCTCCTACGGCGACGGAGACGTCGGCGGGCTGCCCCAGGACTCCCCCTACTACAACCCCTCCTGCTGCGGCACAGGAAAGTTCCACGCCGCCGCTCTCGTGGAGTGCTCCTTCTGCCACTTCAACAACCCCGAGTGCAAATCCTGCCACACCAAGACCAACGTGACCGCCGAGTTTGAGAACTCCACCATAGAGGGCCACCGTCCCCTCTACTACCGCGGCAGGAACGCCTCGGGAGTTGACGGAGAGGACATGCTCAGCGGTGTAAACGAGGCATGCATAGCCTGCCACACCCGCGGCGCCAACGTAACCATCGTTGAGCCAGGAAGCTACCTGAACATAACCGCCACTTATAGCGGGTGCACCACCCAGGCGGACTGCTACGACGGGTGGAGCATAACCTTCAGCTCCATAAAGCAGTAGGCATCCCGCGGGCAGCTCTACCCGTACAGCGCCTCAACCACCCTCCTTATCTCCTTGGCCGTCTTCTCCCCGATGCCCTGCACCTGCATGAGCTCCTCGGCGGAGGCGCCAAACACTCCAGCAACGCTGCCGAAGCGCTC
>WANG01000036.1 GCA_015521945.1 Candidatus Hydrothermarchaeota archaeon | reverse complement strand
GTCACGTATCTTGTCGGCACCATGCGGCCCAGAAACCTGGATGAATGACCACTCCTCTGGAACAGTGAAGTTCAGATACGCAGAGTACTTGACGCTACCTATGCCAGCCTTCAGCTCAACGCCGTTGTACAGAAGATAGTCATCGGTGTCCACATCCGGCCTGCCGTCGCCATCAGCATCAAAGAACAGAGAGGTGTTCTTGAAGTCATAGTGAGCCTTGTTGGATGGCACATTAACGTCCGCATCATCATCCTGGTCCCCATCACCGTCCAGGTCCTTGCTCTGCCACTTTATCTCTATATCCCCTCCAGCGCCGGTGACTGCCAGCTTCTCCTTTGCCGCCTCTGCTATCACCTCGGCGCTCGCGGTGTCATCTTCCTTGCCGGGGGCATCCTTGCCCACCACGAGCTGGGCTTTCGCAACCCCGTTCTCAGCCAGCATGCTCGCCTTAAAGTCGCTGGGCACTGTAACCGCGGCAGCCATACCAACGGTGGCGCCAACAAACAGTGCACCCGTTGCAATCACACCTATCTTCTTCAAATTCACCACGCTACCAACCTCCACTTCTAACTGTCTGCCAATATCTCGCGGTGGGGTGGATATTTATACCTTTCGCACCACCACCGGGACAGACAGCACACGCAGGAAATCCGGCAGAGCGGTATATAAACCTTTCGCGCGTCCCCTCGGAGGATGTGAGCGGCACCAGCAGGCCGAAAAAAATAAATATGTGCCGTGGTTATATCGCGGATTGAGCATGAGCCAGGTGGGGAGCAGGCATGAAGGTGAAGTTCAAGCTAATAGACGTGCTGAGAGCCAAGCTCGGGGAGACGGAGGAGCTGGACCCGGAGCTTCTCAGCAGATTGGATGAAATAAAAGAAAGTCTTGAGAAGGGGAGATGGCGGATTTCCTGAATCACTTCCCTAGAACCATCTCCCTGAACTTCTCTATTCCGCCGATTCTCTCAATCATCCTGCCGAGCCTCTCACCCTTCTTGGCGTTCTTCTCGTAGCACTCTATCACCCTGTCGGCTATCTCCAGCACCTGCTCCTTGGTCTCCACCGTGGTGAGGAGGTCGGCGATTCTCGGCCTCGCGCCGGCGTTTCCGCCCACCATTATCCTGAAGCCGCTCTTGGTGCCTATAACCCCGAAGTCAACCACCGCCGACTCCGCGCAGGAGTTGGGGCACCCGCTCACGGCTATCTTGAACTTTGAGGGCAGGGGCTTGCCGTGGTACCTCTTATCCAGCTCCATGCCGAGACTCAGAGAATCCTGCATTCCCAGCCTGCAGGTAACGCTGCCCGGGCATGCCTTGACGCTCCTCACCACCGAACCCGCAGGAGTAGCCAGCGGAATGCCCAGCTCACTGCTCAGCCTCGGCAGAGTATCCTGCTTGAACCCGACGAGCGCAAATCTCTGCGCATTTGTGAGCTTAACCAGAGCCTGGTACTTCTCTGCCACCTCCGCTATCTTGTGCAGCACTTCCGGGGTAACAAGGCCCGTGGGCGTGCTCGGAACCACTGCAAAGCTCTCCATATCCTTCTGCACTATCGCATACTTATCCATGTCTTCCATCTCGCATCCTCCTCTGTTTTTTGCTTAGTTTGTAGTATTATGCATATAAAAACCTATTTGAGAAAAATTAATCAAAAGTATTAACAGTTCATAAAACCTCATAACCCCCGGGTGGTGCTCAAGTTTCGGCATCTGTAAGAGAAGTGATATTAAGCTCCCGGCTCCAAGCCCGTGGTGTGAAAATACTGAGCGTCTCCACCACAGGGGCGGACGTGGCCACCGCCCTTGAGAGAGCCCTGAAGAAGATAAACACCCAGCTTTCCGTGGAGGAGGGGTACATAAAAGACGCCCAGTACAGCATCAGAATCGGGGTCTCAAGCGTCACCGTGAGCATAACCCTCGCCCTTGAGGGGGAGACGCCCGTGAGGAAGCGGGTTCTCGGGGTGAACGTCAGGGGGTACTCAAGGGAAGCCTCGGTGGCGAGGGCTGTGAGAGCAATAAACTCTGAGCTCGCCAAGCTGAGGGGAACGGTGGTGAGCTTCTACAAGAAGACGGTGGACATGCATTTGCCAGGGAGGGTGTACACCACCATAATAGTCGCCGTTAACGAGGAGGCACTTCAGGAGGCAGACACGGCGAGGGCGCGGAGGAGCAGGCTGAAGCAGGCTATTGCGCTGCTCAACAACGACCCCTCGGCGATAAACATCGCCAGAGTGGCGGAGATATTCGGGGTCTCAAGGACGGTAATCTACCGTGACCTTGAGGTTCTGGGCTTCCAGAGGAGTGGAGATGCTCAGGCTAATAATCACAGGAACCCCAGGAACGGGAAAAACCAGGGTAGCTGAGGCTCTCGGCAGGAGGCTCGGCATCAGGGTGCTCCACCTGAACGAGATTGCAAGGGAGCGTGCCGCCTGCGGGTACGACAGGGAGAGGGAGAGCGTTGAGGTTGACCTTGAGAAGCTGCAGGAGGTTATGGAAGAGCACCTGAAGGGTGAGTTCATACTTGAGGGGCACCTCGCCCACCTGCTCAGGGTTGAGAACGCCATTGTGGTGGTTCTCAGGTGCTCCCCCGAGGTTCTGGAGCGGAGGCTCCGTGCGAGGGGGTACGGGGAGGAGAAGCTCAGGGAAAACCTTGAAGCCGAGGCGCTTGACGTCTGCTTGGTGGAGAGCTTAGAGCGCCACCCGCGGGTTTACGAGGTGGACACCAGCACTAAGAGCCCGGAAGAGACCGCAGAATGCGTGCTTGAGATTCTCGGAGGGAGAGCCGAACCCTACCTGCCCGGCAGAATAGACTGGAGCGAGGAGTTCTTCAGGTAGAACAGGTGGGAGGGGGCGGAGGTATCGGAGCACCCGAACCCCGGAACATGCTCAAGCTGCCCCGCGAGAGCAAGCGCAACCTCCTCCTCCACCATCCCCCTCGCCACCAGAACCCCGAGAACCTCCGCATGCTCCAGCAGGTAGTCAATGTGCCAGTGCTTCCTTCCTTTCCCTCTCAGGTGCCTCCCCACCCTGGAAGCTATGCGTGGAGCCCTGCCCACGTACATCCAGGTGCCCCTGCGCACCTCAAAGCACCTCGCCCTGGTGCGCACCCTCACGTCCTCCTCAAGGCGCAGCACCAGCAGGTAGGTGCCCCCATACTCAGGCAGCTCCTCAACTTCAGCCCGCTCAAACCCGTACCGCTGGAGAAGCTCCCGCAGCATGCCTACCTCAGCCCCAGCAGCTTGTGGGTCTGGGGTATAATCCTGGTGTCCACCAGCTCCAGCAGGCGCTCCTGCAGCCTGAGAAGCTCTCCTGGTGCGTGCCTCACACCCCAAACTGGCTGAAGCACCACCATGCTCACAAACCCCCTGAGCTCATCAACCGCGCTCACCAGCTCATCCTCATCAAACCTCTCCGGAAGCACCAGCTTGCAGAAGGTGTACCTCCTCCCCGAGCTTCTGAGCACCCTGAAGCACCGCACCGCCCTGTCCCTCAGCTCCTCGTAGGCCTCGCCCACAGCCTCCCTGAGCTTGAAGTCCCCCGCCACGTACCTCACCCTGTCCCTGAGCTCAGCCGCAGCCTCGGGCAGGCTCATGTTGCTCTCAAGGTACAGGGGAATCTCAGTCCCAATACCCCTGATGAACTCCGGGTAGAGCAGGGGCTCGCCCCCAGTTAGAGCTATGGAGTGCACCCTGCCGAAGCTCCTGGCAATCTCACCTATGCTCCGCGCCTCCACGGGGTTCGGGATAAGCTCGTACCTCCCGCTTCCGGGGGTGCGCTCAACCCTGCAGTGCTCCCTAACCCCCAGAGGGGTATCGCAGTAGGTGCACGCAAGGTTGCACTCCGCAAACCTCACGAAGAGCTGCCTCACACCCACAAAGGGTCCCTCCCCCTGCGCGGAGCAGAAGACCTCAATCAGCGGGGCGCTAACCATCCCAGCACCCCAGCGGCCTGACCCTGCGGAGCTTCCTCTCCATGTCCCCCACCTCCTCGGCGTACGCCCTGGCGAGCTCATGCATCAGCCTCTCCGGCTCTGCAACACCCAGCTTCTCAAGGCTCATGTACTCCCCGCTTCTGACGTTTATGC
The DNA here is from genome assembly GCA_015521945.1 of Candidatus Hydrothermarchaeota archaeon. Lineage (GTDB taxonomy): Archaea > Hydrothermarchaeota > Hydrothermarchaeia > Hydrothermarchaeales > BMS3B > JAADFH01. Next base: position 8,003 of record WANG01000036.1, on the reverse strand, counting down.
CCAAGTGCACCTTGGCGCTCACTGGCGAAACGCTGGCTATGCTCACGCTCAGCTTCCCGCCCCTGCAGTAGATGTCATCACCCCTGCGCTCCGCGGGTATGCCCAGCTCCCTCAGCCTCTCGCAGGCGATGCACACCAGCAGCCTCTGCCTGGCAAATATCTCCCTCAGCCCCATCCCGAAGTGCTCAACTATGAAGTGCAGCATGTCCTCCGAGAATATCCTCTCCCCCCTCCGCCTGTCCTCCAGGTCAACCATGTGCTCGCCCTCAACCTCGCAGGCGCCCCTGAAGGCAACTATGCTGTCCTCATCCACCCCCAGGGTGAGGTAAGCCCACAGGGACGCCAGCTCCCTGCCAGTGTACCTCAGCGGCTCCTCAAGCACCACGACCCTCATAGCCCCAGCCTCTCAAGCAGCGGGTCCTCCCTTCCAATGCTTCTGAAAGCCCTCGCCCTGCGCCTGCAGGACTCGCACCTGAGGCAGGGCTTCTCCCCGCCGGTGTAGCAGCTCCAGCTCCACTCAAGGGGAGCCCCTATCTCCAGTCCCAGCCTGGCGATCTCGGGCTTGCTCATCCCGACCAGGGGGGCATGAACCCTGACCCCCGAGAGGGTTGAGTACCTGAGCGCCCGCGTCGCCGCCTCCACGTACTCCCTGCTGTTGTCCGGGAAGGTGGCAGCCTCCTCGGCATCAAACCCCACCACCACCGCCTCGCACCCGTGAGCCTCGGCAAAGCTCGCCCCTATGTTCACGAACACCCCGTTCCTGTTAGGCACCCACACCTGCTTGGCGCTCTCATGCGCAGCCTCGGAATCAAGCTCCTCATCCCCCAGCTCGGGCAGGCTCCTTGAGGTGTCAACCAGCGCCGTGGAGGTTATCTCAGCAAGCCACTCCAGCTTCAGCACCCTGTGGGCAACCCCCAGAGCCTCGCACACCCTCGCGGCGTACTCAGCCTCCCTCACGGCAGCACGCTGCCCGTAGTCAAAGGTGAGGGCAAGCTCAAGCTCCCCCTCCCTCGCCACTAAGGTGGCGGCAACCACGGAATCCATGCCCGAGCTGAGCAGAGCAACCGCCCTCAAAGTACCACCTCCTGAGTACACATAAACCAAACGAAGGCAAGGGTTATAAAAGCTCCACGGCGCACACCCGTGAGTACTTGGCTCCCGCGGGTGTGAGGGTGCTCCGCATCAGGTGAACCTGCCGCACCTCGGCGCTCCCCAGCTCCACCCCCCTGTACCGCCTGATAAACTCCAGAACCTCCTGGCTCCTCCCCCTCATCCTGGCAAGGGTCACATGCGGGGTGAAGCTCCTGCGCTCTGGCGTGAAGCCCAGCTCCTGCATGGCCCTCTCAACCCTGAGGTGAAGCTCCCCAAAGGCGCTCTCGGGGTGCACCCCCGCCCACACGACCCTGGGGCGGGACTCCGAGGGGAAGGCACCCACACCCCTGAGCTCGGCTCTGAAGGGCTTAACCCCCGCAAGCGCCTTCTCAAGCGCTTCGCACACCTCCGGGGCTTTGCTCTCCTGCACCTCCCCCAGAAACTTCAGGGTAACATGGGTGCCCTCCGGAGCCACGGCCTTTGCATTCCGCACCCCCGCAAGCTCGCCCAGCAGCCTCTCAAGCCCGGGAGTGCGGAGCAGCACCGCCACGAAGGCTCGCATCGCTACTTCGCCGCGCCCCTCAGGGGGCTCGGACCCAGCTTCTTGATAATCTCCACAAACTCCTTCATGGTGCTGGCGAACCTCTCGCCCTCCGCAGCAGAAATCCAGCGCAGCATCAGGCGCTCGGGCTCAATCCCCAGCTCGGGCAGCAGCTTCTTCAGCATCTGCACCCTCTTCTCCGCCTTCAGGTTCCCTGAAACATAGTGGCAGTCTCCGATGTGGCACCCCGCCACGAGGACGCCGTCCGCGCCCTCCGCAAAGGCTTTGAGAACAAAGGCAGGGTCAAGGCGCGCTGTGCACATCAGGCGTATTATCCTGGCATTCGGGGGATACTGCAGCCTTGAGGTGCCAGCCAGGTCACCACCCGCATACGAGCACCAGTTGCACATAAAAGCTATTATCTTCGGCTCAAACTCGCTCATCCTTCCACCTCTTTCACGGCAATCTCCCGCTCCTCACGCATTGCAGCCTCAATCATGGCGTATATCTGCTCATCGGTGAAGTGGCGTATCTGCATCGCCCCCGTCGGGCAGGCAGCAGCACACGCACCGCACCCCCTGCATATCGCCTCATTCACCTGCGCCTTCCTCTCAACCATGGTTATAACCCCGAAGTCGCAGGTGCGCTCGCATATCCTGCACCCTATGCACAGCTCCCTGCGCACGAAGGCAACTATGGGCTCGGTCTCAACCTCGCCCTTCGCCATGGGTATCGCCGCCCTTGCAGCCGCCGCGCTCGCCTGGGCCACGGTGTCGGGGATGTCCTTCGGACCCTGGCAGGTGCCGGCGAGGTATATACCGTCGTTCAGGGTATCCACGGGCTTGAGCTTGGGATGCGCCTCCGCAAAGAAGCCGTCAGCGCTCCTGCTCAGCCTGAACAGGCGCTGCACCTTCTCGCTGTCCCTTGCGGGCTCAATGGCATTCGCCAGAACCACCAGGTCAAGCTCAATCTCCAAGGGCATTGCGAGCAGAGTGTCCTCCACCCTCACCAGCAGGTTCTTGGTCTCCGGGTCCTCAACCACCTCACCGGGTCTGCCCCTGATGAACCTTATGCCGTACTCCTCCTGCGCCTGACGGTAGAACTCCTCATAACCCTTGCCGTACGCACGGATGTCCATGTAGAAGATGAACACCTCAGCTTCTGGATGCTTCTCCTTGTACAGCCTGGCGTTCTTTATGGAGTACATGCAGCACACCCTGGAGCAGTAGGGGTTGCCCGCCTTCTCGTCCCTTGAGCCCACGCAGAGTATGAAGCCTATGCGGTGGGGCTCCTTCCCATCGCTCGGTCTGAGCAGCTTTCCGCCCGTGGGACCGCTGGCATTGACGAGCCGCTCAAACTCAATGCCCGTAATAACATTCTCGTACCTGCCGTACCCGTACTCGGGCTTGCGCCTGGCATCAAACAGGTCAAAGCCCGTGGCAATGACTATGGTGCCCACCTCAAGCTCAAGAACCTCATCCTTCTGCTCGTAGTCTATAGCCTCGGGACCGCAGACCGCCTCGCACATCCCGCACCCCAAGCATGCCTCATCGTCTATGGTGTAAACCAGGGGGACAGCCTGGGGGAAGGGCACGTATATAGCCTTCCTGACCCCGAGCCCGTGGTCAAACTCGTTGGGAACCTCAACCGGGCACGCCTCGGCGCACAGCCCGCAGCCCGTGCACTTGTCCTCAAGCACCTGCCTGGCGCGCTTCCTCACCTTCACCCTGAAGTTTCCGATGTACCCCTCAACCTCCTCAACCTCGGCGTAGGTTATTATCTCAATGTTCTCGTGCCTCGCCGCGTCCACCATCTTTGGCGTGAGAATGCAGGCGGAGCAGTCCATGGTGGGGAAGGTCTTGTCAAGCTGCGCCATCTTGCCTCCCAGGCTGGGCGTCTTCTCCACCAGATAGACCTTGAAGCCCATGTCAGCCAGGTCCAAGGCGCTCTGTATCCCCGCAACCCCGCCTCCGAGCACCAGGGCAGACCTCTTGACCTTAACCTTCGGCTTGTGCTGGGGCTCCAGGCGGCGCGCCCTTGCGACCGCCATCCTCACCAGGTCCTTCGCCTTCTCCGTTGCCTCCTTGGGCTGGTTCATGTGCACCCAGGAGTCGTGCTCGCGTATGTTCGCCATCTCCACAAGGAAGGCATTCAGCCCCGCTTCCTCCAGGGCTTTCCTGAAGGTGTGCTCGTGCATCCTCGGTGAACATGCCGCAACCACTATGCGGTTTAGCCTGTTCTCCTTTATGTCCTCCTGAATCAGCTTCTGCCCGGGGTCAGAGCACATGTACTTGTAGTCCTTGGCAACCACAACATTGCCGAGCTTGGAGGCGTACTTCGCCACCTCCTCCACATCCACCACGCCGGCGATGTTCACCCCGCAGTGACACACATAAACACCAATCCGCGGCTCTTCCTCATCAGCCTGCCGGTTCTTGCCCTGCTCGTCACCCATGCACTACTCCTCCTTCAGGTGAATGTATGGGGGAACACTACCTTGTGCAAAACTGTCATTATTTATAATTATTAAAACGCGGGTTATCATAATCGGAGCACACGTTATAATCACGGGTAGTGGATAGAATGGTCTACTTTTATAAAGCAGAAGGGTGGTGGAGAAGATAGCGGAGAAGGCTGCTGTGGAGGATGAGGTGCTTAGGTGCAGGGAGTGCGGGAGCACCGAGCTTTACCGGGACTACGAGCGTGCCGAGGTTGTGTGCAACCGCTGCGGGCTTGTGGTGGATGAGGGGCTGGTTGACGAGGGTCCCGAGTGGCGTGCCTTCAACACCGAGCAGTCCGAGAAGCGCTCCCGCACGGGCGCCCCCATGACCTACCTTATCCACGACATGGGGCTGAGCACCACCATAGACTGGCGCAACAAGGATTCGGCTGGCAGGGAGATTCCCTCAAAGCAGCGCGCCCAGCTCTACCGCATGCGCAAGTGGCAGCAGCGCATCAGGGTGAGCAACGCCAAGGAGAGGAACCTGACGATTGCGCTCACGGAGCTGAACAAGATCGCCTCAAAGCTTGACCTACCCAAGAACGTCCGCGAGGCGGCGGCGGTCATCTACCGCAAGGCTGTTGAGAAGGGGCTCATAAGGGGGCGGAGCATAGACGGCGTTGTTGCCGCCTGCCTGTACATAGCCTGCAGGCGCTACTCGGTGCCCAGGACCTTGGAGGAGATTGCGGAGGGGAGCATGATAGACCGCAAGGAGATAGGCAGGATATACCGCTACCTGCTGCGCGAGCTCGGGATAAACCTCTCGCCCACGACCCCCTTGGACTACATACCCAGGTTCTGCTCCTCCCTTAAGCTCTCCAGGAAGGTGCAGATGAAGGCGATGGACATACTCAACAAGGCCATGAACCTGCAGCTCACCTCTGGCAGGGGTCCAACCGGAGTAAGCGCGGCTGCCATCTACATCGCCAGCGTGCTTGCTGGGGAGCGCAGAACCCAGCAGGAGATAAGCGAGGTTGCGGGGGTTACGGAGGTAACCATCAGGAACCGCTACAAGGAGATTGCGGAGAAGCTTGAGATAGAGGTGACCATTTAGCGGCTCTCAGCCTCAAGCACCCGCTCAATCCTGGCGGCTATGTCTAAGAAAACCCTCCTGTAGTTCTCCTCATCCACCTTCATGTCCAGCTTTGCACCGGCGGCTGTTGCCCTTCCCCCTCCCCCAAAGGCTCTGGCAATCCTCCCTAAGTCAACCCTCTCCGAGTTCCTGCGGAAGCTCAGCTTCCCGTCGGGATAAACCACCACCACGAAGTCGGTGCCGAGGCGCTGGAGGTGCAGGCAGGCGAGGGTTGAGCTCAGGTACTTCTCCGAGAGCGCCATGGCGCAGGTGTAGCCCGAGACCTCAAGCACCATCGTGTGGGCGTCTATGTACTCGTACCCCCTGCGCTTCGCCTCCTGGTACTTCCTGTACGCCCGCTCAAACTCCTCGCACCACAGCACCCCCGAGGCGAGAAGCTCCACAAACCTCATCCTGTCGTAGCCGGAGGATATGACGTCGTAGAGCTTCCAGGCAAGCTCGTTCTCCTCCCTGAAGTCGTGGGCGTGCGCCAGCTCCGCTATCCTGCGGGAGTGCTCATCCCCCGGCATGAACTCCTCCTGCACCAGCTCGGCGGCGCACTTCTCGGTGCTCAGCACCAGCCTGAAGCCCGCCTTCACCAGCTCCCCGGCATCATCCCAGTCGTGGTGGTCTATCCACACCACCTCGTTCCTCTCGCACAGCCTGCGCAGCTCTCCGGCGTAGCGGTGCAGCTTGGCGTTGCACCCCAAGTCTGCGATCACCACCCTCTCAGAGGTGAGGGAGCGGCTGAGCTCCGCGATGGTCTCCCCCAAGGAGTCGTAGTCCGAGAAGTGGTGAACCGCCTCAATCCCCTGCTCCTTGGCGTACCTGTGCAGTATAGCGTGGCTTCCCAGGCCATCCAGGTCCTTCTTGTGAGCTATGCAGTGCATTAGAGGTATCCAAGCCCCCTGAGGCGCTCCTTGACCATCTCCTCCTCTTCCTCACTCATCACGGGCTCCTCTTCCTCCTCCTCATCCTCCTTCAGCAGCTCCTCAAGCACGAAGTTCACGTACTCCTCAACGCTCTCAAACTCCTCGCTCTCCCTTACCCGCCTCTCAATCTCCCTGTAAATCTCATCAGGTATCTCTATCTGCGCCATCCCTATCACCCTCTTCCTCCCTCTGCCCCTCGGTGCCCCACCTTAATAAATTTTCCGCCTGCAGGTAGAGCTCGGCAACCCGCTCGGCCACCTGCTCGGGGCTCATGCGGGTGGTGTCCACCATGAAGTCGTGGTCAGCGTACCTCTCAGCACGCTGCCGCATGAGCTCCCGCACCCTCTCCTCAAGCCTCCCGCCCCTAAGCAGGGGCCTCCCGGTGTCACCGGAGAGGCGCCTGCATATCTCCTCCGGCTCAGCGTGCAGGTAGAATATCACCCCGCTGCGCCTCAGGAGCGCCACGTTCTCCGGGTTTAGCACCACACCCCCTCCGGTTACTATCACGCACCCCCTCAGCTCCGAGGCTGCATGCACCACCCTGTGCTCAAGCTCCCTGAAGCGTTCCTCCCCGTACCTCTCAAATATCTCGGGGATGCTCATCCCCGCCATTCTCTCCACCTCCGCATCGGTATCAAAAAGGCGCATGCCCAGCCTATCAGCCAGCAGCCTGCCCACGGTGCTCTTGCCGGAGCCCATGAAGCCCGTGAGAACTATGTTGCGCATGCTATCTGATGTAAACCCTAACCAGGCTGCGTATTATGAAAAGCTCGGTGCGGGTGTCAAACTCAGCCACGGGCTCGGCACCCTCAAGCCTCTCCGCCACCTCCTCAGGCATCCCCTCCTCCTGGCGCTGTATCACCGCCACCACCTCCGCCTCCCCCCGGGGGTAGTAGGGCGGAAGGGAGTACTCCCAGGTGAAGCGAACGGGGGAGCGCATGAGCCTCTCCCTCTCCGGCGGCTCCGCGAACACCCCGCCCACCACCAGCCTCTTGTGGGTGTACAGGTCAAGCAGGGGCACCATTATCGCCGGGTTGTAGCCCGTCCAATCCGGCACCCAGGCGATAACCTCCACCTCCTCCCCCTCCAAGGAGTCAAGAAACGCCCCCGCCTTCTGGAGGTTGACCACGCTCAGGGACTCAATGAAGGGGGCGTACCCGAAGACAGCCACGAGCAGAGAGAAGCTCACGGCGTAGGCTGAGATGAAGCGTGCCTCCTCCCGCCTCAGGTGCGAGAGAGCATACCCGGCGAGCACCGCGAGCATCGGAAACAGGGGCATGACGTAGCGTATCCTCTCTATCCCGAGCACGAAGACCAGCCCGAAGAGGTAGGCAGGGATGAGCACCTCAGCCCTGCGCTTCCAGAGAGCAATTCCTGCGCCGGCGATTGCACCCATGGTAACAAAGGGATGAACCTGGAAGAAGAAGGTGGAAAAGTAGCTCTCGCTCCACCTCCTCAGACCCGCCATCTGGAAGCTGCGCAGCACCTCAATCTGCTCAAGGAACACCTGGTGCCTGAGCATGAGCACCGCACCCACGAGCACAACCGCACCCGCTACTGAAGCCGCAACACCCCGTAGAGCCCTCCCATCCCTGCGGAGCAGAGGAATAAGAGCAACGGAGGTGAGCATGAGCATCAGGGAGTACTTGGTGAAGAAGGCGAGGGTTATGGAGATGGAGGCAAGAGCCACGTGCCCCAAACTCGGGCGCTCGGCAGCGAGGAGGGTGGAGTAAATCGCCAGGGTCAGGAAGAGCATGGCATGCAGGTCAACCATCATCTGGGACGGCTGAAGCAGCAGGAAGGGCGAGGCTAAGAGCAGCATCCCCGCAAGGGTCTCCTCCACCCCCAGCAGGCGCCTGGCCAGCC
>WANG01000035.1 GCA_015521945.1 Candidatus Hydrothermarchaeota archaeon | reverse complement strand
TCCCGACCACCAGGATGTCAGCCCCGGAGGCGAGCGCCTCCTTCACCCTGTCAACCCGTATCCCGCCTGCCACAGCCACGAGGGTCTTCTCCCCGCACACCCTCTTGATCTCGCTGATGTTGCCCCACTGGCTCTCCTGGCTCTGCTCCACGTCTATGGCTCTGTGCAGCTCAACTATGTCCGGCTTTACCTTAAGCTTCTTCAGCACCGCCACGGGGTCAGGAACGTTCAGGGTGTCCATCAGCGAAAGCGCTCCCACCTTCCTGCACTCCTCAATGAACTTCTCCATGGTCCTGAGCGGCGCCAAGCCAGAGAAGCCTATGACGTCTGCGGTGGCATCGCCCGCCATTCGCGCCTCAAGGTTGCCGGTGTCCAGGGTCTTGAGGTCAGCCACCACCACGCTCTCGGGGCGGAGCTGGTGAATCTTCTGCACCACCTCCACGCCGTAGCGCTTTATAAGGGGTGTGCCAGCCTCAATTATTATGGCATCGCTCCTGGGCAGCGCCCTTATTATCCCCTCAACCCTGCGCCAGTCGGGAATGTCAAGGGCAACTTCAAGGTAGGGTGGATGCTTCAGGTTGTTTATTCTGAATCCTATCATCGCATGCATAGACTTATCCTTCTCCTCTAAAACCTTATCTATACACGGGAAGCGCTGCATTGCCCTGCGCAGCGCCAGCTTGGTTGCGGCGTAGTTGTAGCGGTAGATGCGCTGGTAGTCCCTCCCGCGGGGGTGGATGAACACCGAAACTATGGCAACAAGCCTCTCCGCCTCCGACTTGGGGATTATCCCCTCCTCCACCGCATCCGCCACCGCCTTTGCGACGGCGCTCTGGGCTGGACCGAAGACCTTCTCGGCATCCTCAAGGCTCCTTATGGTAACCTTGGGGATTATCAGGGTGGCTGGCTTGGTGGGCAGGTTGGGGCGTATGACACCCAGAATGGGGGTATGCCCCATGCGGGGCTGGGCTAAAGCGTTCACGAACGCCCTGCCCGCTGCACCGCTCTTCGGACCTATAACCAGGTCAATGTGCGCGATTTCCGGCTCCTCACCTACCAGAGCCTCACCCACGAGAAACTCATCCTCAATCATAGTGGTCAATCTTGTACTCGTAGCCCGATGCCTGGGCAAACTCCACAAGCTCGCTGTCCTGGTGCCATATCCTTATGTGGATGTAGCCCCTGCGATCGTCCAGACCCATTATCTCACGCACAAAAGCAGGAAAGTCAGGTGGCAAAGTGCGGTCGTTCCTGAGCAGGTACTCAAGGTAGTCGCACAGGAAGCGTATCCTGCCCTGCTTCCCCTTATCCTTCAGCTTTACCTTGAGCTTCTTGTGAAACACACTCTCCTCTGAGCTTCCGCAGCACTCTCCCAAGGTTCACCACCGGAATAACAACACTCTCGGGCAGGGTATTTAAACGTTTTCCCGGCGGCTTCCGGAGGTGATGGTGAAAGCGGCATCCCCGAGCATGTGGCACTGAGGCAAGCAATCCAGGCGATGGGTTTGCAGATTGGCATGCACAAGGTATTTGTAGGTGGGAGAATTTAAAGGATGGTGAGGTGATGTACATGAGTAGCTGCTGCGGTGGTGGGGCACCGGAGAAGAGGGAGAAGGAAGCCGAGGGTGCCCATGGGCACTCGCACTCGGGCTCCGGGTGCGGCATGGGCACCGGCTCTGGTACCTCCTGGCTTCTCTGGGCCGGAATAGGTATAATTCTTGCGGTGGTTATCTTTTACACGCTCAGGTAAAAACTGAGGTGTGAAAGGAGGGCAATGGCATGTGGCTTCAGCTGAGGATGTACATGCTGTTAGCCCTGATGTTCGGCATACTGTATGCGATAGTGGTTATGGTTGCCAGCGTCATGGGCATTCAGAGCTTCATAGCCTACGGGCTGCTCGCCGTGGTCATAATCTTCCTGCAGTACATGCTTTCACCCAAGATCGTTGAGTGGAGCATGCGGGTGCGGTACGTCAGCGAGCAGGAGGCGCCCGAACTCCACCGCATGGTTGAGGAGCTCGCCAGGGCTGCGGGCATCCCCAAGCCCAAGGTGGGCATATCCTCCCTGCCCATACCCAACGCCTTCGCCTTCGGCAGGTCCGTCAGGGACGGCAGGGTGTGCGTTACCGAGCAGCTGCTCAGGATGCTCAGCAGGGAGGAGCTCAGGGCGGTGCTCGGGCACGAGATAGCCCACCTGAAGAACAGGGACATGGCGGTTATCACGGCGCTCAGCGTGGTGCCAATGATACTCTGGTACCTCGCCTGGAGCTTCATGTGGGGCTACGGCGGGGACAGGAACAGGGGCAACACCATCCTCATAGGCGTGGTTGCCTTCATCCTGTACTTCATAACCAACCTGCTGGTGCTCTACGGCTCAAGAATCAGGGAGTACTACGCCGACGAGGTCAGCGTCAAGCTCGGGAATCCTCCCCACGCCCTGGCAAGCGCCCTATACAAGCTGGTTTACGGCAGCGCCCACGTGGACAGGGACACCCTGAGGCAGGTGCAGGGTTACAAGGCGTTTTTCGCCAACGACCCCGCGAGAGCCTACAGGGAGGTCAGGGAGCTCAGGCAGGTTGACACCGACATGAACGGCACCATAGACGCCAACGAGCTGCTTGCCCTGAGCACCAAGAAGGTCAAGCTCAGCCTGAGCGACAGGCTGATGGAGCTCATGAGCACCCACCCAAACATGGTTGCGAGGGTGAAGCGTCTCAGCAAGCTCGCCGCGAGGGCTGCCTGAGTCAGATGCTCAGGAGCTGCTCCACCGCCCTCTTTTTATCCCTGCAGCTCCACACCCAGGCGGTGAAGCACAGCTCTGTGGCGCTCATCCCGGTGCTCTCCGCCAGCTCCTCTGCAGCGCTAACGAGCCTGAGCTCATCCTCCGCATGAACTCCGGCGACCTCGCGGACGAACCTCCGCACTATCCTGTCGGGCATGACGGTGTCCACACCCCCCATCATGCGCAGGTACTGGAAGGTGTTTATCCCCACACCCGCAACCCTGCCCACCGGCTGGGTGCGCCACCCCTGCAGCTCTACGCTGCCCGCCCACCTCCTAATAGCCTCCGCGTCTTCTCCGGAGTAGCTCAAAAGCTCCTCGGCAACCCCCTGCACCATCCGCCAGCTCCGCCTGTTGCCCCAGAGCCCGAGAAGCTCCTCCGTATCCGCCTCCGCGAGCTCCTCAAGGCAGGTTATCCTGCCGGCCTCAACGAACTCCCGCTGAAAGCGCCTGACCCTCGGCACCACCACGCTGAAGTAGCTCACCCCCGTGGAGGTTATCCCGGCATCAACCAGCATGCACACCACGCTGCCGCCCCAGCGGGCGGTGCTAAGGCAGCGCTCCGCCACCCTGTCAAGACCCGGGATGCGCCGGAGCATGGGCTCACTTCCCGCATCTGCAGGGGGTGGAGGAGCAGTAGGAGCACCTGCCCGGGTACTTTTTAGAGAACGCACGCTCTAAGTCTATGTGCATCAGGTTGGCGTAGCTCGCCAGCCACGCGAGCACGTCCGCAACCTCCTCCTCAATCTCATCCCTGCTCCCCCTGCGGTGGGCTCTCACCAGCTCGCCCACCTCCTCAACCAGCCACAGCAGGGTGGGCTCAGAGCCTCTCTCAGCGTCCCTGTGCAGATATATCTCCGCTATCATCCTCTGGAGCTCCGACACCCGCATGTGGGTAACTCTGAGGAGGGGGTATTAAAGGGTTGCCCTGCGGTGGGTTATGAATGTTTATTACTTTTTATGAATAGTTCATAAAAATTGTCAAAATTTCTCAACAATTTTTTTATAATCCCACTTCTATAAGGTGCTTCTCACAGTAGAGAGAGGTGATGCAGAAGATGTTGAGGAAACTGATACCTCTGGGTATGCTTGCGCTCAGCGTGGCGAGCGTCAGCGCGCAGGAGGCTATAGACACCGGGGATACCGCGTGGCTCCTCATATCCACAGCGCTTGTCATGCTGATGATTCCGGGAGTTGGCTTCTTCTACGGCGGAATGGTGCGCAGCAAGAACGTGCTTTCAACGATAATGCTGATACTGGCAACCCTGTCTCTGGTGAGCGTTCTGTGGGTGCTCTACGGGTACAGCCTGGCCTTCGGGAGCAGCATCGCGGGCTTCGTGGGCGGACTTGACTACCTGGGACTCAGGGGTGTTGGCATGGAGCCCAACGGCACCATCCCGCACCTGCTGTTCATGATGTTCCAGGGGATGTTCGCGATAATCACGGTGGCTCTGGTTGCCGGCGGCATCGTGGAGAGGATGAAGTTCAGCGCCTGGCTGGTTTTTGCCACCCTGTGGCTCACCCTGGTCTACGCCCCCATCGCCCACTGGGTGTGGGGCGGCGGGTGGCTCGGTGAGCTCGGCGCCCTGGACTTCGCGGGCGGTACGGTGGTGCACATCAACTCAGGTATCTCAGCCCTCGCCCTTGCCTTGGTGCTCGGGGCGAGAAAGGGCTTTGGCAGCGTGAGCATGGAGCCCCACAACATACCCATGACGGTGCTCGGTGCCGTGCTGCTGTGGTTCGGGTGGTTCGGGTTCAACGCTGGCAGCGCCCTTGCGGCTGACGGGATTGCCGCCCTCGCCTTCGTCAACACCAACACCGCCACCGCTGCGGCGGCGCTGACCTGGATGTTCCTGAGCTGGAGGCACCGCGCTCCGAGCGTTCTGGGCATAGCCACCGGCGCGGTCGCAGGGCTGGTTGCCATCACTCCAGCGGCTGGCTTCGTGTCACCGATGGCGTCCATAGCGATAGGCATAGGCGCGGGCATCGTGTGCTACTACGCCCTGCTCTTCAGGATGAACAGGAACATAGACGAGAGCCTTGACGTGTGGGCGGTGCACGGCATGGGCGGCACCTGGGGTGCCATCGCCACGGGTATATTCGCCAGCGTGGGTGCTACGGGGCTGCTCGCGGGCAACCCGGCGCAGGTGGGTGTGCAGCTGGTGGGCGTGCTTGCCACCTGGGTGTACGCCTTCCTGGTCTCCTACATACTGGCGAGAATCGTGGACACCGTCATAGGGCTCAGGGTCACCGAGGAGGAGGAAGAGGTGGGCCTTGACCTCGCCCAGCACGGTGAGCGGGCGTACGCGTGAGGTGGCGGCGATGAAGAAGATTGAGGCGGTAATAAGGCCCGAGAGGCTTGAAGCGGTGCGGGAAGCCCTTGATGCCCAGGGGTTCCACGGAATGACGGTGACCAGAGTTGAGGGCAGAGGCAGGCAGAAGGGCATAACCCTGCAGTGGCGTGCCGGCGAGTACAGGGTGGAGTTCCTGCCCAAGGTGAAGATTGAGATGGTGGTGGCAGAGCAGGACGTGGAGAAGGTGGTGGACATAATCTGCAGCACCGCCGCCACGGGGAAGATCGGAGACGGCAAGATATTCATCCTGCCAGTGGAAGACGTGGTCAGGGTGAGAACCAAGGAGAGGGGCAAGGACGCCATCTGAGGCGTCCTGCTTATTTTTTTATTGCTGATTCTGCACGCTC
>WANG01000034.1 GCA_015521945.1 Candidatus Hydrothermarchaeota archaeon | reverse complement strand
GTGTGGGATGCGCACACCCTGCAGGTGCAGGGCAGCTCCCTGAGCTCCTCCAGCCTCAGGGTGCCCGTGGGGGTTATGTACCTTCCATCCCTGGCGTAGAGCGCATAGGCAGCGCTGTCAAACATATCGCACCCCATGAGCACCGCAAGGGGGAAGAGCATGGGATGCCCGGCTCCGAAGAGGTGCACGGGCCTGGCATGCCCCAAGTGCTGCCTCGCGTGCATCACCACCTGCACCAGCTCCGCAAACCTGTAGTCCTCCATCAGGGGCACCACGCCCCCTATGGCGTGCACCTCAAACCCGAGCTCCGCTATCCCCCTCGCCAGCATGCGCCGCAGCTCCAGGTGGGTGCTCCCCTGCACCGTGCCCGTGAGCAGCATCCGGCGCTCATGCTGAGCCGCCTCCCGGGCTCTGCGCAGGGTCTCCTTAGCGTCCACCTCAGCCTGCGCGGGCGGAGCATCGGGAGGCGTCGGGATGTCAAGCATCACCCCGATGTCCACCCCTATCCTGTCCTGAAACTCCAGAATCTCCTCCTGGGTAACCTCAACCCTGCTGTACCTGAAGAGCTGGAAGGAGCCCGAGTCGGTCATCACCACCCCCCTGAAGCCGAGCAGGGAGTGCACCCCCTCCCTGAGAGCCCTCTCCCTAAGAGCCTCATCCCTGTATATGATGTAGGAGTTGGTTATAACCCCCTGGAAGCCCATCCTGGCGAGCTCCTCGGGGGGCACAACCACGCGCTTCGGGTTCACCACCGGGAGAAGAGCCGGGGTCTCAAGCCTCTTCCCATGGACTCGCAGCACCCCGCACCTGCCTGCCGCATCCCTGTGCTTCACCTCAAACATGCCCCCCGGTTGGCATTCCATGGTAATAACCTTTCCGCGGCAACCTTTATTATCCCCCGCCCGCAAGCTGTGTGCATGATTCCCGTAGCCAGGCCAGCGGTGGGCGAGGAGGAGGCTGAGGCGGTTCGCAAGGTCATAGAGTCGGGGATGCTCGCCCAGGGGGAGCAGGTGCTTGAGTTTGAGCGCAGGTTTGCACGCTACGTTGGGAGCAGGCACGCTGTTGCAACCAGCTCTGGCACGGCGGCGCTCCACTTAGCGCTGCTGGCGTGCGGCATCCGCAGGGGAGACGAGGTCATAACCACACCCTTCACCTTCATCGCCACCGCCAATGCGGTGCTCTACTGCGGAGCAAAGCCCGTTTTTGCGGATATTGATGGGAGAACCTTCAACGTACGCCCGGAGGAGATAGAGAGGCGGATTACCCCCAGGACCAGAGCGGTGCTGGTGGTTCACCTCTACGGGCACCCGTGCGACATGGCTGAGATTTCGGAGGTGTGCCGGGAGCACGGGCTCATGCTCATTGAGGATGCCTGCCAGGCGCATGGGGCGGCGTACAGAGGGCGCCGTGTGGGGAGCTTCGGAGATGCCGCCTGCTTCTCCTTCTACCCCACCAAGAACATGACCACCGGCGAGGGCGGGATGGTGACAACCTCCAGGGAGGATGTGGCGGAGCGGGTGAGGCTGCTCAGGGAGCACGGTGCCAAGAGGAGGTACGAGCACGAGGTGCTGGGGTACAACTACAGGATGACGGATATCGCCGCCGCCATGGGCCTGGTGCAGCTGAGGAAGCTTGATGAGATGAATGAGAGGAGGAGGGAGAACGCCAAGGTGCTGACGGATGAGCTGGAGGGTGTGGAGGGGGTTGAGACGCCCTTTGTCAAGCCCGGGGTTACCCACGTTTTCCACCAGTACACGGTGAGGTGCAGGAGCAGGGAGAGGCTCACGGAGGTGCTGGAGAGGGAGGGTATAGGGTACGGGATACACTACCCCACCCCGGTGCACCGGCAGGAGCTCTACAGGAGGCTGGGGTACTCACGCCTCAGCCTTCCAGAAGCAGAGAGGGCGAGCAGGGAGGTGCTCAGCCTTCCCGTGCACCCCACGCTGCGGAGGGAGGAGGTTGAGAGGGTGGCTGAGGTGGTGAAGAGGGCAGCAGGCAGATAGGCTAAGGCACCACCTGAAGCGCTCCCGAGACGGTGTAGGGCATCCCCCTGTACTCCACCACCCCCGAGAAGCTCACGCTCCCGTACTCCCCCGAGGGGTTGGATATCCTGACCCGCACCCTGCCGGGCACCTCTGCAGTTATGCTGGAGGGCTCCACCACTATGCCCCCTGTGGCTGTAGCGTTCAGCACCACCCTGCCCCTGTACCCGGCCGAGGCTAAGCGAAGCTCCACGGCGCTGCTCTCACCCCTCCCCACCCTCAGGGTGCCGGGATGCTCCAGCACCACAGGGGTGCCCGCCACCGTGAGCTTCAGGGGGAGCTCAACCTTCCCGTAGGCAACCCTGCCGGTGTACTCACCCGGAGGCGTGTACCTGTCCGCCACCACCTCCACGTAGTAGGTGTACCCCTCCCTCCTCACCGAGTGATTCAGGGGAAGCCTCACCTCCAGGGGGCGCACCTCCTCCCCGAGGGTGTAGACCTTCACCTCAAAGGAGGCAGCACTCCCCTGGGCAACGCTCACCCCGGGAGGCGCCACCACGGCATCCCCACCTCTGCCCACCAGCACCTCAAGCTTCGCGCTGCCCACGCTCACCGTGTACCTCCCGGGCTCCACCTCACCCGCGTGCACCGTTACGTTGGCTAAGAAGGGGGTTCTGCCGCTACCGGGGGATGCGAGCACCTCAAGCCCTTGAGGAGCAGCCACCCTGAGGGTGTGCTCCTCAGGTGCAAACCTGCTGTTCCTTAGAACCAGAGCAGAGACCGCTGCGTAACCACCCGGCTCCACGTAAACCACCTCCGAGCTCAGCCTCACCTCGTAGTCCCTGCGCTGCGGCCTGAGGTACACCCTGTACTCCTCCTGCACCCCTCCCGAGGTGGCACGCAGGGTTACCACGTACTCCCCCTTCCTCTTGAATATCAGCCCCCTCTTCGGAGCCTCCCGCAGCGGGAGCACCCTGAGCACAGCCTCAAAGGGCGCCTCACCCCGCTCCGGCGTGACCCTCGCCTCCACCCCCGGTGGAGCGCTCACATTAATCCTCACGTACCCAGAGCCAGCCACGTAGAGGGGCAGCTCCACCTCCTGCCCCACCGCGGGGGTGAGCTCAACCCTGGGCAGCAGCACCCTGAAGCTTGAGTTTGAGACCGCGATGGCCGACAGCCCCGTCACCCTGCCCCCGCTCACAGCGGCACCGCTGAAGGGCGACCCCGAGTAGAGCTCAAGCACCTCCCTGGTCACCGCCATTCCAGCCTCTGGACCAGTGCCGATGAGCTCAACAAAGTCAGGGGAGAAGAACATCACCGGGCTGGCAACCAGCGCCGTCAGGGAGACCGCCCCCGCAGCTGCGCCCGTGAGCGCCCCGAGGGCTATGCTCAGGGTGAAGGTGACCGGGAACATGGCAAGCCACACCAGCCTCAGCAGAGAGGCGAGCAGCCCCTCCCTCCTCCTCACGGGGTTGTTTATCCTCACGTAGCTCTCAGCCCTCTCCCCCCCCGAGACCCCCACTATCTTTATGTGGTGCCCGTCCCCCACCAGACCCTTAGCGAGCACCCGCATGGTGGCGTTGAAGGGTGGCACGCCCGAGGCTTTTAGCTGAGCCACAACCGCGGGGGTTGAGCTTTTCGCAGACACCCTGACCTCACCCCTGAAGTCCCCGATGGGCACCACCCTCACCGGGAGCTCCACCTCCTCCCCGTACCTGAGAAACACCACCCCCTCAGCCGGGAGAACCGCAAAGCTCGGGGAGCGTATGCCGGTAACCCAGGCTCTGGAGAAGTAAACCACCTCCCCCTGCCTGGCGCCCAGGATAACCTTCCCGGTGCCCGCACCCCCCACCCGCACCCTGGAGTCCTCCACCCTGATGGTGAAGGGGGCGCTGTGGGGACCCCGCAGAACCAGCACCTCCCCGCTGGAGTTGACCTCCATCACTCCCCCCGTGTCAGACCTGAACACCACCTGCGGTGGGTGGGCAAGCACTGGAATCTGCAGCACGGGCGCCCTCTCACCCTCCTCCACCTCCTCAGGCTCCACCGACGGAGGGGGTGAAGGCTGCTGCTGGGATGCGCACCCCGCGATGAGCACGAGCACCATGAGCACGGGCACAGTGAGCCAGGCACGCCACCCTGAGGCTCCGCTCATGCCCTCACCTCACCACCAGCCCTTACCCTGCGGTTAAGCTCCCTCACACCCTCGTACATCACATCCCCGAGGCGCATGTACTCCCTCAGGGTGAGGCTCTCAGGGATGTACAGCTCCGCCCCCGCCCCATGCCCGGGGAACTTCCTCACCCAGCTCTCGTGGG
>WANG01000033.1 GCA_015521945.1 Candidatus Hydrothermarchaeota archaeon | reverse complement strand
TGGCTGCGCTCGGCGAAGCTCTTTATCCTCTCCCAGTCCTGCTCCATCTTCTTTACCTCAAGGGGGTGCGGGGGAAGCCCGTAGCGCTTGGGTCCCAGGGCAACCCCGGGGTCTATGAGAAGCCTCATGTCGGGGGTTTCAACGTAGGTTGCCATGCTGCGGGTGCCCATGGAGTCTGCTGCGATGAGCTCAACGCGCATGCTCACACCCTTGCCCCGCTTACATATTACTTTTTTCTCGTTCCATGTGAGGAGGTTTTACAGGGCCCGTAGCTTAGCGGTAGAGCGCCCGGCTCATAACCGGGCGGTCGTGGGTTCGAATCCCTCCGGGCCCATTTTGCTGCCTTCTCATGCGGGATACCACCTGCACCCCCAGCTAACCCCCGCACGCGCCCTCCTATCATCGTTGCCTCAACTCAGGCGCGTGGCTTTTTCTTCCGTTGCTCTCCCCTGTAAGAACTCCGGGCTTCAGGAGGTATATAACCCTTTTCCTGAGGCTCACGTAGAGTTTATAACCACCCGGAGCCAACAGGGTAGGAGGTGGTAGGCATGCCAGTGGTGAGGGTAAGCATGTGGAAGGGACGCACGAGGGAGCAGAAGGAGGAGCTCGCCAGAGCCATAACTAAGGCGCTGGTTGAGATAGCCGGCACCCAGCCGGAGCACGTGCACATAATCTTTGAGGACGTGGAGAAGAGCGACTGGGCGATAGCCGGCAGGCTGTGCGGGTAGTTAGATTTATATTTCCAGGTGCCCAATTTGGTGGTGAGGGTCAGAGATGAACGTGGTGCGAGCGGCGGGGATGGCAGAGATAGCTCTGGGCTTATTCTCCTTCATCATCCCCGTTAAGTTCTACACCTTTGCCATGAAGCTCTTCACCCCCGACGTATCCCCGCCCTTCAGCATGGAGGCGGTGCTCTACACCACCTTGGTGCTTGCCCTGCCGGGGGTGGTGCTCCTGATAAACGGTGTGGCGCTCCTCGCCATCTCCTCAAGCCCGGGCACATCTTCAGTGAGCCTCTCCAGGGGAGGCGTGCGTGCGGTTGAGTCCCAGCCCTACATCCGCACCAGGCACGAGATTCTGGGCAAGGAGGTGTACGACAGGAAGGGCAGGTACTACGGCAGGGTGGTGGACGCCGAGGTTACTCCCGAGGGTGAGGTGAAGAGCTTCACCACTAAGCGCTCCGGCAGGAGCCACACCTTCAGCGCCGAGCAGATAGAGAGCAGCGACGAAGTGGTGCTGGTGAGAGTATGAACCGCGAGGAGGTAAAGGAGCAGGCGGAGCGCGTGCTTAGGGAGCTTGCCGAGCACCTGGGCGAGATAGAGCTTGAGGAGACCTACAACGTGATACAGGTTGAGGGGCTCAGGGAGGATGCCGCACCGGAGGTTGACCCGGAGTTCGTGGAGGCGGCTCTGAGCATAGCCCCGCGCAGGGATGAGAGGTACTACGTGGCAGAGGCGGGCGCCTGGGTGTGAGGTATGGCGGCGGAGTTTGTTCTTGAGCATTCCCCGGAGGAGCACCTGGCGAGGTGCTTGGACAGGATAGAGAGGGAGGACGGCAGGATAAACGCCTTTATAGAGCTGAACCCCCGCGCCTCTGAGGAGGTGCGCGAAGCACCTCATGGTAGGCTGCGTGGCATGGTGGTGGGGGTGAAGTCCAACATAAACGTCAGGGGGCTGCGCGCAACCTGCGCGTCCAGGACGCTTGAGAACTACGTTTCCCCCTACGATGCGGTGGTGGTGGAGAGGCTGCGCAGGGAGGGTGCGGTCGTGGTCGGCATGACCAACATGGACGAGTTCGCCTGCGGCAGCAGCGGTGAGACCAGCTTCTTCGGACCCACCAGGAACCCAGTCGCCGAGGACAGGATTCCCGGGGGCTCCTCCTCGGGCAGCGCCGCTGCGGTTGCGGCTGGGTTTGCGGACGCCGCCCTGGGGAGCGACACCGGGGGGAGCATACGCAACCCCGCCTCCCACTGCGGCGTCGTGGGGGTCAAGCCCACCTACGGGCTGGTGCCCAGGCACGGGCTGATAGACCTGGCGATGAGCTTAGATCAGATAGGCCCCATCACCAGGGACGTGCGCACCGCGGCGCTCCTGCTTGAGGTCATAGCTGGCAGGAGCAGGGAGGCGAGCATGCTTAACGCCAGCCCCGAGCCCTACTCACAGAGGCTCACCCCCGACCTCTCGGGTGTGAGGGTGGGCTTCGCCAGGGAGTTTGAGGAGTTCACAGCCCCCGAAATCCTGGGGGTGGTGAAGCGCTCCCTCCGCAGGCTGGAGGCGCAGGGGGCGGAGGTGGTTGAGGTTGAGCTTCCCAGCCTTGAGAAGGCGCTGCCCACCTACTACCTCATAGTCTTCGTGGAGTTCTTCTCCGCAACCAGGAGGTACGACGGCAGGCGGTACGGGCACAGGATAGAGGAGGTGTGCGGCGCCGAGGTGCTGCGCAGGATACTGCTGGGCAGCTACATCAGCCAGAAGGAGTACGCGGGCAGGTACTACCGGCGGGCGCTTCAGTTCCGCTCCCTGATAAGGAGGGAGCTCCTGGAGGCTCTGGAGAAGGTGGACGTGCTTGCGGGACCCACGACCCCCAAGCTGCCCCACCGCTTGGGTGAGGAGCTGAGCCCCCTTGAGATGTACGCCTACGACCTGCTGACGGTTCCGGCGAACCTCGCGGGGATTCCCGCCGGCGTTGTGCCTGCTGGCAGAGCGGGGGGCATACCCGTGGGTCTGCAGGTGCACGCCAAGCCCCTGCAGGAGCAGCTCATGCTCAACGTCATGCTTGCAGCCGAGGGAAGGGAATGAAGGTCAGGATAGGGTTTGAGATACACGAGCAGCTTGCTACCAGAACCAAGCTCTTCTGCACCTCCCCAGCCGACTACAGGGATGCGGAGCCCAACACGAATGTGTGCGAGATATGCTTGGGTATGCCCGGAGCCAAGCCCATGGGCGTGAACGCCGAGGCTGTTGAGGGTGCGGTGGCGATAGCCCTGATGCTCAACTGCGAGATAGTGCAGGAGCCCGTTTACATCCTGAGGAAGCACTACGACTACCCCGACCTGCCTTCTGGCTACCAGCGCACCTCCATGCCCATAGGCAGGAATGGGGAGCTTGCGGGGGTGGGTATATGGGAGGTGCACCTGGAGGAGGACCCCGGGAAGTACGACCCGGTCACCGGGAAGGTGGACTACAACCGCTCTGGCGTGCCCTTGGTGGAGATAGTAACCGCCCCTGACATAACCTCTCCCGAGGAGGCGCGTGCCTTCATGCGGGAGCTGGTGAAGGTGCTGCAGTACTCCCGCAGGGTGCGCAGGGAGGGGGGCACCATGCGGGTGGACGTGAATGTCAGCATAGAGGACGGCGCCAGGGTTGAGATAAAGAACATCAACAGCATCCGCGGGCTGTACAGGGCGCTGAAGTTTGAGATAACCCGGCAGAAGAACCTGAGGCGCAGGGGGAAGGCTGTGAGGCGGGAGACGAGGGCGTACATAGAGGAGCAGATGATAACCCGGAGCATGCGCACCAAGGAGACCGCCGAGGACTACAGGTACATCCCTGACCCTGACCTGCCCCCCCTCAGGATAACCCCCGAGCTGGTGGAGAGGATACGCAGGGAGCTCCCGGAGGCGCCCCACCAGAAGCTCGCCAGGTTCGTGGAGCAGTACCGCATCTCGCGGGACGACGCCTGGGCGATAACCTCCGAGCCCGAGATGGCGGACGCCTTTGAGCAGGTGTGCACTCAGGTGGAGCCAGCCAGGGCGGCTGCCTTCTTCAGGCACATCATCAAGAAGACCCTGAACTACCACAACCTGAGCTTCGCCGAGAGCGGGATTCGGGTGGAGGACATCGTGCAGGTGCTCAGGGCGATTTCTGAGGGAAGGCTGAGCCAGCAGGCGGGCGAGCTGGTGATGCGCAGGGTGGTGGAGGGAGAGCGAGCCGCGGAGGTGCTGAGGGAGATGAGCAGGGTTGACGAGCAGAGCTTGGTGAGCGCCGTTGAGCAGGCGATACACCAGAACCCGGGGGCGGTGGAGGACTACAGGAGGGGTAAGCAGGAGGCGATAAACTACCTCGTGGGGCAGGTCATGCGCATAACCAAGGGGAGAGCGGACGCCGCCAGAGCCCTGGAGCTGCTGCGGGAGAGGCTCTCCTGACTACTCCCGTGCCCTTATCAGGTTTATGACCTTCTTTATTACCTCCTTCTTTGCCAGCACCGTAAGCAGGTCCCCCGCCATGAGCACCGTCTTGCCCCTGGGGATTATAAGCTCCCCGTTCCTGTGAATGGCGGCTATGGTTGAGCCCTCGGGCATCCCCACGTCCTTTATCTGCCTCCCCGCCACTGCGGAGCCCTCCGGAATCTTCATCTCAATTATCTCCGCGTCCTGCAGGGTGGTGAGCACGCTCCTTATTCCAGGGCGGAGTATGAGGTTGCGGATGTAGGTGGCGATTATGCTGCTCGGGTATATGACCTCCTCCACCCCCACCTCCTCAAATATCGCCCTGTGAGCCGGGTTGTGGGAGAGGGTTATCCTCCTGTGGATGCCGAGCATCTTGGCGAGCTCGCAGACCATTAGGTTTACAGCGTCGTCGCTGGTGGCGCTGACTATGACGTCAGCCTTCTCGGCTCCCGCCTCCCGCAGGGTGTTGACCTCGGTCCCGCTTCCGTGGATGACCTGAACGTCAAGCACATCCGCAAGCCTGTCAAGCTTCTCCTTCTGCTTGTCCACAATAACAACGTTGCACTTCTCCTTTGAGAGTATCTCTGCGAGAGTTGCTCCTATCTTTGAGGCGCCCACTATTATGACGTACATGCTCATCCTCACCTGCGCCTTGCTCCCTTCTTCTTCCTGGGCTTTTCACGGGTCTTCGCCTTCTTCCCCTTAACGTCCCCCCTGCTGAAGAGGTGCTCCACCACGCTGGCGTAGGCGGGTCTGGTTATGAGCACCCCCACGGTCACCCCCAGGATGGTGGTCAGGGCGAAGCCCCTGAGGGCTGCCATGCCGATTATGAAGAGGGGGAACATGGCGGCGACGGTGGTGAACCAGGCTGAGAAGATGATGAAGAAGGCGCGCTTTATGCGTGAGCGCATGGAGTACACCCGCTGGAAGAGCACCTCGTCGGTTATGACTATCTGGTCGTCCACACCCGTGCCAACGGCGGCGATTATTCCCGCGATGGCTGCCAGGTCAAGGTCCCAGCGTATCAGGGAGGCGATGCCCAGGATTATTATCACCTCGCTCACGCCCGTGGCTATTATGGGCAGCACCACCATCGGGGCACGGTAGCGCAGGAACACCACCAGAGCGACGGTGAGGATTGCCGCCAGCCCTGCGATTGCGGCGTTTCTGGCGAACTTCATGCCCAGCTCCGGGGGCACGGTGGAGGTGGAGAGCACCTCCAGCTTCAGGGGCAGGGCACCCGAGCGGAGCACCACCTCAACGCTCTTCGCCTCCTCCTCGTCCTCGGGCCGTGAGCCCGTGGTCAGAACGAGGGAGCGGGGCGCCTTGCCGCTCACGATGAACTCCTGCCAAAGGCTGCCCCCGATGGGCGCGGAGTGCACCAGCTTGTCGTCAAGGTACATCTCCACCTGGGGTATGCGGGGGTCCCTCTCAAGGGCGTCAAAGTCGGTTACGCTCCCCGGCTCAATCCCCGCCTCCCTCAGCACCTGCAGCGCAGCCTGCCGGAAGCGCTCTGCAGCCTCGGCGTTGATGGTGAAGGGCACCTCCCAGCTCCCCTCCATGCTCTTGGTGTAGGGGGAGACCTTCTCCAGGTCCTTGCCCGTGAAGATGGTGATGTTGCCCAGCTTGACCACCAGCTTGCCCTGCCTCTCCACCAGCTCCCTCGCCTTCTCAGCCGGCATACCAGCGAAGTCTATTATGAGGTACTGGTTGCCCCAGGGGGAGATGGAGAAGTCCTTCACCCCCAGCCCGTTCAGGCGCTTGGTGAGTATCTCAACCACCATGTCCATGGTCACCTGGGTTCCGTCGGGGGCGGTGTAGGGCAGGGGGTGCTCGGTCTTCACCCTGAGCTCGGTGCCTCCAGCCAGGTCCCAGCCTAAGGAGAGGGGGGGCTCGTTCACCCCCATTATCAGCAGGGAGAGGGCAACTGCGAGCAGGAGTATCTGAACCCTTCTCAGGTAGAGAATTTGAAGCGCTCTCATGCGGCTCTCCTCTCCACGTACCAGCGGAGTATCGCAACGTTCTGCATCCAGGTGTTTATCATGTCCACCACCATGCCTATCATTATCACCAGGGCTACGTCGTCAAGCACCTTGGATGAGGATACGATGAAGAGCACGAGCATGGCCGCGAAGGTGGTCATGCTCATGGTGACACCCGTGAGCATGGCTCTCCTTATCCTCTCAATGGCGCTGCCTTGGCGGTGCATGAGCACCCTGGTGGTCAGGAGTATGTCGGTGTCCACGGAGTAGCCTATGAGCAGGAGGAGGGCGAGGAGGGAGCCCTTTGATAGCTCTATGCCGAGGAGCGCCATTATCCCTAAGGTCACCACCATGTCGGAGAAGGCTGAGAGCACCACCGCCAGGCTGGGCACGAAGGTTCTGAACCTGAGGAAGATGGTTACAGCCATTAGAGTGAAGGCGAAGAGCAGGGCGTAGATCGCCTGCCTGAAGAAGGCCTCGCCGAGGGAGGGTGAGATTATGTCTATGGCCACGGAGTCTCCAGGTATCCCCGCTGCGGAAAGCACGGCTCTTGCCTCCCTCATCTCCCCGGTGGTTAGAGCACGGGCGATGAAGAGCTCAATCTCCCGGTTGCCCAGGGCGTCGCTGACCACCCGGACCTTGACGGGGTAGCCCAGGGCTCTCTCAAGGGCGGAGCCAGCCTCCTCGGCGCCCTCCTTGTAGGGAGCGACTATCAGCGTGCCCCCCTTGAAGTCTATGCTCATGGGCATGGTTCCAGAGGTGTAGGTGATGGCAACCACCGCGAGCCCCGCAGCCAGCATGAGCATGGGGAGCAGCACGAGCTTCTTTACGTCCGCAGCGAGGAATTCATCAAGCTTTGACATGTTAAGCCTCCAGCGGTAGGCATAGTGATTAAGGGCAGTACTTCAATAAAAATCTTTGGTGGCGCCGGATGAGAGGAGATGAGCTGGTGCTTGCGGGGTTCGTGATGCTGTTCCTGGGCATGCTCCTGGTGGCTGCCGGGATGCTCATTCAGGCGGGCAAGCAGGGGCAGGGGGCGGAGGTCAGAGGGGGCGGCGTGGTGCTCATAGGTCCCCTGCCCGTGGTCTTCGGCAGCGACACCCAGAGCGTGAAGATGGTGGTGCTCCTCACCCTGGTGCTGATACTGGTGGTTTACCTGCTCTTTTACCGGGGCTGGCCGCAATGAGGCTGCTGATTGACGAGAGGGGCAGGAAGTTCCTGGTGGAGGAGGGCAGGGAGGAGCTCCACACGGACCTGGGGGTGGTGAAGCTCGCGGGAGCCGAGCCCCCGGCGGAGCTGACGAGCCACCTGGGGCACAGGTTCCTGATGCTTGAGCCCACCGTGGTTGACCTGCACGAGAAGCTGCCCAGGGCTGGGAGCGTGGTGGTGAAGAAGGAGGTGGGCATGATAATCGCCTCCACGGGCATAGGCTCGGGCTCAAGGGTTGTGGAGGCGGGCACGGGCACGGGGTCTCTCGCAATATACCTCGCCCACGTGGTGGGGGACTCGGGCAGGGTGTACACCTACGAGGTGAGGGAGGACCACCTGGAGGTGGCCATGAGAAACTTCAGAGCCGCCGGGGTGGAGCACAGGATACAGGCTGAGCTGCGGGACGTGCGCCAGGGCATAGGGGTGGAGGAGGTGGATGCGGTGGTGTTTGACATGCCCGACCCCTGGCTGGCGGTGGAGCATGCCTACTCGGCGCTGAAGCGGGGGGGATTCATAGCGGTGTACAACCCGTACATTGAGCAGATCAGGAAAGCCTACGAGGCGATGCGCTCTACGGGCTTCAGGTTCCTGAGGGTGGTTGAGCTGCTTGAGCGGGAGATTGAGGTTAAGAGGGTTGGCACCCGCCCAAGAACCAGAATGGTGGGGCACACTGGGTACTTGGCATTCGGGAGGAAGTGCTGAATCACCCCTTCAGCAGGGTGCCTAAGTGGAGAAGCATGCGTATGATGAAGGCCAACAGCCCGATGATTACCATCCCCGCCCCCGTGACCTTCGCAACCATAAAGTACTCGCTCCGCCTGGGCTTGCGGGAGAGCTTCACAACCCGCTGCCACTCCTTAAGCCTCTCCACAAGCTGAGCTCTGTCCCTCAGAATCGCCACCGACGCCATGCTCTCAGTCCAGGAACTCTATCCCGAGCTTTGACCTGAGGTCCTCCTCCCCCTGCTGCTCCTCCAGAAAGCTCTCGTCATCGGCACCGAGAATCTGCTTTGAGCGCACCCCGGTTACCACCAGCATGACCCTGAGCATGCCCTTCAGGTTCTCCTCTATCTGGGCGCCCCATATTATGTTCGCCCTGGGGTCAAGCCGCTCGGAGACAACCTGCACCACCTGCTGCGCCTCAGACAGGGTGAGGTCCTCCCCGCCGACCACGTTTATCAGGGCGCCTCTCGCACCCGTGATGTCAACGTTAAGCAGCGGGCTGTTTATCGCCTTCTCAATCGCCTCAACCGCCCTGTTCTCGGTGTCGCTCTCGCCCATGCCTATCATCGCCACGCCGCCGCCCTCCATGACCGCACGCACGTCGGCGAAGTCCAGGTTTATGAGCCCGGGCTTGGTTATGAGCTCGGTTATGCCCTTGACCGCCCTCACCAGTATCTCGTCCGCCACCTTGAAGGCGGCTGGAAGGGGCAGCGTGGGGGCTATCTCAAGCAGCCTGTCGTTGGGTATGACTATGACGGTGTCCGTCTCCCTGCGCAGCTTCTCAAGCCCCATCTCGGCGTTGCTCCTCCTCCTCATGCCCTCCATGGTGAAGGGGAAGGTTACAACCGCCACGGTGAGAGCGCCCAGCTTCTGGGAGATGTTGGCTATCACCGGCGAGCTTCCAGTGCCGGTGCCCCCTCCGAGACCGCAGGTTATGAAGACTATGTCAGCACCCTCAAGGAGCTCCTTTATCTCCTGCTCGCTCTCCTTTGCCGCCTCCTCGCCTATCTGGGGCACTGAGCCGGCTCCCAGACCCCCCGTGAGCTCCCTGCCTATGATGAGCTTCTTGTGAGCCTTGGTCTGAAGCAGGTCCTGGGCGTCGGTGTTTATGGCGATGGTCTCGGCGCCCTCTATTCCGACCTCCATCAGGCGGGTCATGGTGTTGTTCCCTGCACCCCCTGTGCCTATGACCACTATCCTGGCCTTGGTGTGAGAGAGTATCTCCTCAAGCTCCTGATCAACCCCCGGCTCCTGCATCACGGACATGCCCCCGTAAGAGGCTCCACCACCTCTCTTCAGTGCTTCCTCAATGATGCTGTCCAAAGTGATTCCTCCTGCTATCCAATTCATGGGCGGCTGGGGTATTTAAACGTTTTCCCCCGCGCACCTGCGGGTGCTGGTGCAGGGGGCAACAGGTTTAAGGTGCCCCGTGCCTACGTAGGTGGGAGGAGCATGAGGGTGCGCCTTCTCATCACCACCGAGCGGGGGTTTGAAGGGGTAGCGGAGCGGGAGATCTGGGAGCTGACGGGAAGAAGGGCAGAGCCGGCGGGGGAGGGCAGGCTGCTGGTGGAGGCGGAGCACGTGCACCTGCTCACCCTCAACTACCGCTCCTTCACCCTGCACAGGGTGGTGCTCCTGCTCCTCCAGGAGGAGGTGGATGGGCTCGGGGAGATATACGGGGCTGCCTCGGAGGTTGCGTACGAGGAGCTCATTGCACCGGAGCAGAGCTTTGCGGTGAAGGCGGAGCGCCTGGGGGAGCACCCCTTCACCTCCCAGCAGGTCGCCGCGGCGGTGGGTCAGGCGGTCATTGACAGGTACCTCAGGGAGAGGGGGGTGAGGCTGAGGGTGAACCTCAGGGAGCCCGAGGTGCTGGTGAGGGTGGAGCTCAGGGGGAGGGTGCTCAGGCTGGGGATTGACACCACGGGCAGGAGCCTGCACCGCAGGGGGTACCGAGCGTACCTCCACCCCGCCCCCCTGAAGCCCACGGTGGCGAGCGCCCTCCTGAGGGTTGCGGAGTGGCGGCGTGATGAAGCCCTGATTGACCCCTTCTGCGGCTCGGGTACGGTGTGCATAGAGGGGGTGAGGTGGGCGTGGGGCATGCCCAACCTGCTCAGAAGGGATTCCCTGCTCCTCTGGAAGCTGCGCTTCCTGCCCCTGAGGGAGCTTGAGAGGCTGGCTGACGAGGCTGAGGCGATGGTGCGCAGGTGCGGGCTTGAGGTGAGGGGGTGCGACATCTCCCCGAAGCACCTGCGGGGGGCGAGGCAGAACGCCGCCCGTGCGGGGGTTGAGGAGGGGTTGAGGCTGTTCCGGTGCGATGCGAGAAGGCTGGAGTACACCCAGGACGTGGTGGTCTCAAACCTGCCCTACGGGGTGAAGCTGGGAAGCCCAAGAAAGGTGGCGAAGCTGTATGCGGACTTTGGGAGAGCCCTGTTCTCGGGAAGCTGGCGCAGGGCGGTGCTGCTCACCGCAAGACCCGAGCTGTTTCCTGCCGAGCCGGATGCCAGCTTTGAGGTAACCCTGGGGGCGCTTCCTGCAGAGGTGCTGGTGTTCAGAAGCCCGTGATGGTGCACAAAATTTAATTGTCGTTAGCGAGAGAATCTTTAACCATGCCGAGCAGGCGCCAGGTGAGGGGTAGCAAGGGCAAGCTAACAGCGGTGCAGCTTGGAGCACTTTTTGGGATTGGTATAATGGTTTTGTCAAGCCTGGCTTATGCGATACTCTACAACCCCTTCGGCGGAGGCGGCGCTCCGGAGCGGGGGCAGGTGGTGGAGTCGGTTGACACCGATTTTGACGGGATACCTGACTACCTGGAGAAGGAGATAGGCACCGACCCGTACACGCCCGACACCAAGCAGAGCCTCGCCGAGAGGAAGCAGCAGGTGGAGAGGGAGTACTCCCAGGGGCTCATAGGGGAGGGAGAGTACCAAAGCCTGATTAGGAAGATTGAAGCAGCAGAGGAAGTGGTCCGGTGAAGATTGCGATTTCTGGAAAAGGGGGCGTGGGGAAGACAACCATCGCTGGAACCTTGGTGAGGCTATTTGCGGACAGGGGGTACAGCGTGATTGCGGTTGATGCTGACCCGAGCATGAACCTGCACACCATGATAGGGGTTGAGAACCCGGTGCCGATATCCAAGCTGAAGCAGCTCATCGGGGAGAGAACGGTTATAACCCCGGGGATATACAACCTCAACCCCAGGGTGGATGACGTGGTGGAGAAGTACTGCGCGGTCAGGGACAACATAAGGCTGATTGTCATGGGCACCGTTGAGGGGGTCAGCCAGGGGTGCATGTGCCCGGAGAACGCCTTCCTGAGGGCGCTGCTCAGGCACCTGGTGCTGAAGAGGGGGGAGATGGTAATCCTGGACAGCGAGGCTGGCGTGGAGCACATGGCGAGGAACATCGCCGAGGGGTTTGACCTGATGCTGGTGGTGGCTGAGCCCTCGCGCAAGGCGGTGGATGTGGCGAACAGGCTGATTGAGCTCTCCAGAAGCGCGGGCATCCCGGAGGTTTACTGCGTCGCAAACAGGGTGGCGTCCCTGGAGGATGAGGACTTCCTGAAGGAGAACCTGATAGCGGAGGTGCTGGAGAGCATACCCGAGGATGAGCTGGTGAGGAAGGCGGAGAGGCAGGGCATCCCCCTGGCAGACCTGCAGGAGGAGTCAGAGGCGCTGCAGAAGATATTCTCGCTCTCAGAAAAAATAGAAAAAATAACGGGGAAATTATTCTAAGTTAATAACGTCCATCACTTTGCGCCACTTGTTGCCTTCCATCTGCATTACCCAGACTTTCTTCAGCTTGGCGTTGTCCTTTGGCTTCCACTCCCGCGCCCAGGCAAGCACCTCCTCCTTGGTTGGCATCCTGTCCGTCTTCTTTATGGTGACAAAGCGCTTCGCCTCAACGTTTTTCATCGGTCTTCCCCGGATAACTACCTCTCTCC
>WANG01000032.1 GCA_015521945.1 Candidatus Hydrothermarchaeota archaeon | reverse complement strand
TGAACATCTTTATGTTCCCCTCGTTCACCCTGTACCCCCTCTCCTGGAGCCTCCTGGCTATCGTCCTGCCGTCAACGCACTCCCCCGGCTTAATAACCTCAAGTATCGCTCTTACCTTGCTGGCGGTGTTCCTGAACCTGCGGGCGCCTGCGCCTGCATTCACGCTATTCCTCACGCTCACACACCTCCATCACAATAATGTCCACAGCTCATACTTAATGCTTTTGTATAAATTGTTGCCATTCACAAAATAATACGCACTAATAAAGCTCCTTATTGTTTCAAAATGTTTCAAAACGTATATTTTAGTAATCGGGGCACATGGGCATGCCAGAAGGTACTCTCCAGGACCATGCCCCCTGCGCGCAGAAAGGCTTATATTGTTGTAAGTTTGCATTACAACAAGTGGTTGAATGTCCCCGGAGAGGCTGCTGCTGAGGCTCGGGTTCACGGAAGCCGAGGCGAGGGTTTACACCGAGCTGCTCAGGAAGGGCACCGCCACAGCGGGGGAGCTCGCCAGGCTCACCCGCCATTCAAGACCCCAGGTGTACGAGATACTGGAGAAGCTGCAGCACCGCGGGCTGGTGGAGAGCCACCCCGCGAGACCCGTGCGCTTCAGGGCGCTTGACCCTGTGCTCGCCCTTCCCGCGCTCACCTCCCGGAAGAGGCGGGAGCTTGAGGTTGTGGAGAAGGCGCTGCTTAGAATTCTGCCCGAGCTCTGGAACACCCGCTCCTCCGAGGAGGCGCGGGTATTCATAGCCAGGGGCAGGGAGAAGGTGGGGGTGAAGGTTCTGGAGCTGCTCAGGCATGCTGAGGATAGGGTGTACTCCTTCCTGGGGTGGGTCTCCGGAGATGAGTGCGGAGCGCTTCTGGAAGCCTTCAGGGAGGCGCAGGAGCGCGGGGTGGAGGTGTTCCTTGCGGTTCACCCCAATCCCGCCTTCAGGGAGGGTGCACCCGAGGAGGAGCTGATGAGGTTCAGGGAGCATGCAGGGAGCTTCTGCCTGCTTCCACCGGCTTCGGCTCTGCCCCTCCCGCCCCTGAAGCTCCTCTTCGTTGACGACACCGAGGTGTGCATAGCCTTCGGAGACTTTCTGGAGACTGGCGTGCTCAGGGATGCCGTATCCGTGCACTACCACCGCATACCCGCGGTTTGCGCCGTTGCGAAGAGGATAGCCCCCCTGTACTTCAGGGAGGTGTGCACCAGGTTCGGGTGTGAGGTATGATAATAGAGGTTGAGAAGCTCAGGAAGGAGTTCAACGGCATAGTGGCTGTTGACGGCATAAGCTTCGGGGTTGAGAGGGGTGAGATATTCGGGTTTCTGGGACCCAACGGGGCAGGGAAGACCACCACCATCAACATTCTCACCACCCTGCTCCTGCCCACCAGCGGCACCGCCAGGATAGCGGGGTACGACCTCCTGCGCCAGCCAGCGGAGGTGCGCCGCAGAATAGGGCTCGTGCCCCAGGAGGTGGTGCTTGAGGGTGACCTCACCGCAAGGGAGAACCTGGTGTTCCACGGCATGCTTTACGGTCTCAGCAGAAGCCAGGTGGAGAGGCGCATCCCCGAGCTTCTTGAGCTTGTGGAGCTGGCGGAGAGAGCAGACTCCAAGGTGAAGACCTTCTCGGGGGGCATGAAGCGCAGGCTTGAGCTGGTGAAGGTTCTCATCCACGACCCCGAGGTGATATTCTTAGACGAGCCCACCGTGGGGCTTGACCCCCAGACCAGGCGCAGAATCTGGGAGTACATACGCCTCCTGAACACCGAGAGGGAGGTAACCGTGTTTCTCACCACCCACTACATGGAGGAGGCAGAGCAGCTCTGCGACAGGGTGTGCATAATAGACCACGGCAGAATCCTGGACATGGGGCATCCAGAGGAGCTCAAGCGCAGGCTGGGAGAGAGGGATATAGTTGAGGTGGAGCTCAGCGAGCCCTGCGGTGGGTTTCTTAGCAGGCTTGAGAGCATGGGGTACAGGATAAAGAGCGTCAGAGGGTGCAGAGCCTCAATCGTTGCCGGAAGAAGGGAGAAGGCGCTTGCAGAGCTCTTCAGGCTTGCAGGGGAGCTGGGCGTGAGCATCACCTCAATCTCCGTTAGAGCCCCCACCCTTGAGGACGTGTTCATCCACTACACCGGCAGGGGCATAAGGGACGAGGCTGGAGGGGACAGCAGGATGAGGCAGATTGCCAGGAGGCTGAAGCATTGAGGTTCCTGCGGGAGGTGTACGTGGTCTTCTGGAAGGAGATGCTGGTGTGGGTGAACAACCCCATGCTCCCTGTGGTGAGAGCCCTGGTGTTTCCGATGATGTGGATAGTCATCTTTGGCTCTGCCTTCGGGGGCGAGGTCAACCACATACCCGTGGCGGTTGTGAGCGAGGACACTGGAGAGCTCGCCCTGAGCTACCTTAGCATGCTGAGCACCGGCAGAACCCTTGAGCTCAGGTACACCAGCCCCACCGAGGCTGAGAGGCTGCTGAAGACCCGGGGTGTTTACGGCGTCCTGTACATACCCCCTGGATTCACGGATGAGCTGCGCTCCGGTGGAAGGGTTAGGGTGAGCCTGAGCACGGACGAGAGCACCCCCCAGATAGCAGAAGCCATGAGCGCCCACATCCTGAGGGTGAGCCGCACCTTCTCCGCAGCTCTGGGCACGGGGGACGCGGTGGAGGTGGTGAGGAACCCCGTGTACGGCAGGGGTGTGAAGTACTTAGACTACTTGGCTCCCGGGGTTGTGATGATGACCATCCTCTTCTCCTCCATATTCTCCGGCGGGCTCAACCTCATCCTTGACCGCGAGTTCGGGACGCTAAAGATGCTGATGGTGTCCCCTGTTTCAAGGGATGCCATAATTCTGGGGAAGATATTTGCGGGAGTTGCCCAGAGCATCGCAAGCGGTGCGGTTGCCCTCCTGGTTGCCATGCTCATGGGTGTCCACCTCAAGAGCGGTGCCGCGGGCTTCGGGCTTGTGATACTCCTCATGTTCATCTCAGGCTTCGGGTTCATAGGCATGAGCACGGCGTTCGCAACAAGGATAACCCAGCTTGAGCAGCTGATGGTGGTGATGCAGGTGATAATAATGCCCATGTGGTTCCTCTCTGGCGGCCTCTACCCCTTAGAGTCCATGCCCGACTGGATGAGACCTCTTGCGATTGTGAACCCCATGACCTACGCCACAGATGCGGCGAGGGAGATAATGATAAGGGGGATAATATGGCAGACCTTGGCGGTTGACTTCGCGGTGATCTCAGCGTTTGCGGTTACAATGTTCCTGATAGGCTCGTATTCATTCAAAAAGACGCTTGGAGGTGTAAAATGAGGGCTTTAGCTTTAGTTTTAGTTTTTGTGGTTGTTTCGTCCGCTCATGCGCAGCCCGGTGGTGGGGAATCCGTGGTGCTGAAGGACATCACCGTGGCTCCGGAGCCCCTCTACCCGGGCACCAGCTTCAACCTGTCCTTCAGGGTGGTGAACGCCTGGGGCGGGGAGAGGTACATCGGGAACGCCTACATCTACCTGCAGGGGGGCTACCCCTTCCTCAACATCAGCCCCACCCAGCCAATCGCCCTCGGTGCGCTGGGGAGCTACGGGGGGGAGGTGAGGTACACCTTAGGGGTTGACCCGGAGGCGGTTGAGGGGGTGTACACCCTGAAGGCGGTTATAAGCTACACCAGGTACAGCGATATGGTCGGGACCAGAGGGGGGAGGGAGCGGTTTACGGAGGTGCACCCCATAGCCATAAAGGTCTCGGGGAAGCCCGAGCTCAGGGTGTTCCTCAGCGGCTCCGAGCCAGAGCTGCCCCAGCCGGGGGATAGGGTCAGGCTTGAGCTGATGGTGGCGAACCTGGGGAGGGGCACCGCGAGGAACGTGCTGGTGTACGCGGGCGAGGGGGAGGGGGTCTCCCCGGAGTGGAGCGGCAGGGTTGTTTACGTGGGTGACCTGGAGCCGGGTGGTGCGCGCAGGGTGTTCATACCCGCCGAGCTCTCAGATGCTCCCGCACCTGAGGTGCGCACCCTCCCTGTCCAGGTGAGGTACAGGGAGGGGGAGAGGTGGCTCGGGCTCAACGGGAGCGTGAGGGTGGAGCTTGCCAGGGGGGAGGAGCTTAAGCTGTACGTGGACTCCTCCTCCCCATCCAAGCCGGCTCCCGGGGATACCATAAGGCTCACGATGCGGGTCGTGAACCCTGGTATATACGCTGCCAAGGATGTGGTGCTTGAGCTCGGAAGCGTCCCGGGTGTGAAGCCCGTGTGGAGCAGCGCAAGGGTGTACCTGGGGGACATACCCCCGGGAGGCTCCGCATCTTCGGTTGTGACCCTTGAGGCTGCCGAGAATGCAAGCGCGGGCATGCACGAGGTTCCTGTGAAGCTGGAGTGGCGGGGGGCGCAGGTGGACAAGATTCTCGGGCTGATTCTGTACAGGCGTGCAGACTTTGAGGCTGAGGCGCCGCAGCAGGCGGTGGTGGCGGGAGGCAGGGAGCAGGTGGTGAGCTTCTTGGTGCGCAACACTGGCACGGGCAGAGCCGAGCACCTCAGGCTTACCCTGCGGGCGAGCTACCCCTTCACCCCTGTGGGGAGCGAGTACTACATCCCCTCCCTCGCCCCCGGGGAGAGCGAAGTGGCGGTGTTCCACGTTGATGTTGATGCGGACGCCGCGGAGCAGCGGTACCCCGTGGAGCTCGTACTGAAGTGGGAGGAGGATGGGGACCAGCTCTCCGGGGTTGAGTACTCCTACATTCAGGTGCTCCACCCAGGCTACAGGCGCTGGTACTACGCCACGGGTGCGCTTGCCGTCCTGGCGGGCGCGCTGCTCTTAAGGCTGCTGAGAAGGAGGAGGTGACGCCTCAGGGCCAGACGTTTCTGCCGAACCTCGGATGCATAGGATTGTACCTGAGGAAGGTGGTGCCTCCGAGCACCCTGGTTATAAGGAACACTGGAGGGCTCTGGTTAAGCCTGACCCTGAAGTAGTTGGTGGGCTGCTGCAGGGATGCGTTGCCCTCCCAGAAGTAGCAGGATTATGTCGGAGGTGCTGAAGAGCGCCCTCACGGTAGCCTCAAGGTCGGTGAGCATGCGCCTGCTCTCCGTCCACCTCTCAAGGGGAAGAGCATTGGCGTGCCTGAACCTGGGTGACCTCCTCCCGTACATGGCGTTTCCACCCACACCCCCCTGCCTGTAGCCAAGCCAGAAGCTGGGGCTGCCGTAGTCAACCCCCACGTGCTCTGCCCTGTTCCTTATAACCCTCGCAATCCCCTCGCTCTCATCAGGGTTGTGGGAGGACTCGCTGTACACCGTGGCGGCGAGCTCCCTGAGCACCTCCTCAGGAAACACCCTGAGCACCCTGAAGCCGGCGATTCTCGTGGGAGTAAGGCCATTGGCGGCCTCTCTGACAGCGCTCTCCTCAAGACACATGTTCAGCCCCTCAAGCACAAAGACTCTGGAGGAGGTGCCTGTGTACCAGCCCGAGAAGGTGCCATCGCTGGAGAATACGTATATCATTCGGTCACCTTCATGTCCACGGGGGAGAACCTGATTCTCATGGTGCTGAGCTTCTCCGGGCTTAGCCCCTCCAGAGCCTCGGGGTCAATTCTGACCTTCAGCCCGGGAAGAATGCCCTCAACCCCTGCCTTTGAGCTCTTCTGGGGCTCAACAGGCTCAGCAACCGCAAACTTCAGCTCCACCTCAACCTCTGAGATGGAGAAGGCGGGTACCGAGAGGGTGCTCATCCCCTGCTCCCTGTAAATCTGGGCTATCCTGGTGGTCTCTAAGTCGCC
>WANG01000031.1 GCA_015521945.1 Candidatus Hydrothermarchaeota archaeon | reverse complement strand
GCTGGTAGAGTGTAACTTTCGGTGTAAGTTTCTATATCCGAAACATTTAAATAGCCCGTGCGGGCTGAATATTAATGCATGAGGAGGCAGGCGGTTACGCTCCTGCTGGTTGTTGCCATGGTACTGGGCGCCATAAGTACGGTCAGCGCTATGCGGGGAGGCGGCACGACGGACAACAACAATGCAGCGAATAACAACGCTGCTAACAACAATCTGGCGAATAACAACGCAGCGAACAACAATGTGGGTAATAATAATGTAGCCAACAACAACGCCGCCAACAATAATGTTGCGAACAACAACGTTGGCAATAACAACGCAGCCAACAACAACGACACAACCGGTAGAGGCAGGGGCAGAGGTCCCGGTGGAGGAGGTCGCGGCGGTGGCGGTCTCCCCGAGTTCCCAGCCGGTGCCCTGCCGGTGCTCATAACCAGCGCGGGCGCGTACTTAGCGATGAGAAGGAGAAGGTGAGGAGCACGGAGAGGAGGAGACCCCCAGTTAGATGCGGGAGGAGGTCTCCTTTACATTATTGGTCAGTCTGTACTCCCACTGTGCTCTTGAGCCTCTCCTCTCAAGCAGCCCTGCCTCATGGAACCTCGCCAAGTAGGTGGAGATGCTGCTGAGCTTTATCCTCTCCCCGAAGAGCGCCTCGTACTCCTCCCTGAGCTCCTGGGAGCGCACCCACTTCCCCCTGTGGTGATGCTTAAGCAGCAGGAGCAGCTTCTCCTTCTGGGTCATGCCACTGCTCACATGCTTCTCCACCCAGTCCTCCGCCTCCTCGTGCGCAGCGGCTTCCGGCTCCTCAACACCGTACAGGTAGTTGATGAACTCCATCACCCTGCTGAAGGCTCTGGCTCTGGTGAGCTTTCTGAACTCCCGCACCACCTCGCTCTCCTCGTCCCTGGCGGATATCACAACATCAACAAACCTCTC
The DNA here is from genome assembly GCA_015521945.1 of Candidatus Hydrothermarchaeota archaeon. GTDB lineage: Archaea > Hydrothermarchaeota > Hydrothermarchaeia > Hydrothermarchaeales > BMS3B > JAADFH01. Next base: position 9,545 of record WANG01000031.1, on the reverse strand, counting down.
GGAGCCGAAAACGTAGTTGAGGTGCCTGAGAACGCGCTCCTTCACCTCCTCGTGCTCCAGACCCTCCAGCCTAAGACGGGTGCTCCCTCCCGAATCCCGGGTCTCAAGCACCAGCTCCACGTACTCCATGATAATCACTCTTCATTATCTGTTTGCAGATTTCTGTGAACATGCTGCCTATATATACCTTGCGCAACAGGCACCTCCGAAAAATTTATATACTCACCCTTGTGAATAGATTGAACATGTGTGAATATATGAATAACAGGGGGTTTAAAGCATGGACAGCATAATAAGTAAAGTGAGAGCGGAAGCTGAGTCAAAGGGTGGCTCCAGCGTCAGCGATGCGCTGGATAAGGAGATAGGCGAGGCGAGGATAGTTGTGGTCGGCTGCGGCGGTGCAGGGAACAACACCATCAACCGTCTGGCGCAGCTGGGCATAAAGGGCGCGCAGCTCATAGCCATAAACACGGACAAGCAGCATCTCACCCAGATAAGCGCTGACAAGAAGGTGCTTATAGGGTACGAGATAACCAGGGGGCTTGGAGCAGGAGGTGACCCTGCGAAGGGCGAGGCTGCGGCAATTGAGGCGAAACCTGCTCTCAAGGAGATTCTTGAGGGTGTTGACTTAGCCTTCGTAACAGGGGGGCTTGGAGGTGGGACAGGGAGCGGTTCCCTTCCTGTGGTTGCCGAGGTGGCCAAGGATGCGGGTGCCGTGGTTGTCGGCGCGGTTACCATGCCCTTCAAGATAGAGGGTGCCAGGATACCCAAGGCGAAGGAGGCGCTTTCCAAGCTCAGGGAGCATGCGGACAGCGTTGTTGTCATAGACAACAACAAGCTCCTGGGGTTCGTTCCCGACCTCCCGATTAACGACGCCTTCCTGGTTGCCGACGAGGTGCTCTCCAGGATGGTCAAGGGCATAACCGAGACCATATACCTGCCCAGCCTGGTGAACCTGGACTTTGCCGACGTGCGTGCGGTGATGCAGGACGGCTCAAAGCACGGCATAGCCATGATAGGGCTGGGTGAGAGCGACACCCGCAACCGCGCCGAGGAGGCGGTGATGCATGCCCTCCAGAACCCGCTGCTTGACGTGGACTACCACGGTGCCACGGGTGCGCTGGTTCACATAACTGGCGGAGAGGACCTCACCCTCGCCGAGGCAACGAAGATAGGTGAGGTGGTCTCAGCTTACCTCACCGAGGACTCCAACGTGGTCTGGGGTGCCAGGATAGACCCGGAGTTCAACGGCATGGTGCAGGTGATGGTGATAATGACGGGGGTGCACTCCCCTGACATAATGGGTCCCAGGAGGAGCACCACGGAGATTCAGATACCCAGGCGAAGGGGCGGCTTCTCAAGCTACAGGAGGCACAGCACGTCTCAGCCGATTGAGAGAGAAGTGCCCGCCATGATGGCAAATCTCGGGATAGACTACATCCTCTGAAGCTGCAGTGGGGGGTAGAGGGATGCAGGCAGTTGAGGAAAGAAGGCTCGGGGAGTACGGTCCGAGGCGGACCTACTCCCTTCTGTGTCCATCCGGGGACGCCCGTATCCTGAACTACGTGCTGATACCCGTGGAGGGAGCAGGATTCGTGGTGATAAAGCAGATTCTGGAGGGATAGGCTGTGAGCGATAGGGAGAAGGTGGTGCGGGAGCTGGTCGCCAACATGGCCACCAAGGACGAGCTGGTGATGCTGAACGTTGAATTCCTGCGCAACGAGGACCTCGGGCAGATGCCCAGGGTGGTGGACTGGCTTCTGCAGCGTGAGGGCGTGGAGACGGCTGTGGTTTACGGTGTAAAGGAGGACGGGGTTTACTTGGTTGCCAAGAGCAGGAGGCAGCAGAGCCTCCGTGAGATGCTCAGGAGGGCGTTTCCCGGGCTGAGCATGGTAAGGGATGCAGATGGGTACACCCTCGCCGTGATACCCTTAGGGGCTCTGGGTTACTTCCACAGCCAGCGCAAGGTACTGAACATCGTGGACGAGCTGATGAACGAGGCTCTCGCGGGAGGCGCTGCAAGGCGCGGTGGTGCGGCGGTGTTTGAGAGGATAGCGGGGATAAAGGACATGATATCAGTGGATGAGAAGCAGGGGGTTGCCTGCCAATGAAGGCGAGAAGAGCCAAAAAGTTCGGAAACATGTCAAGAAAAATCAGAGCCATCCTTGAGGTCTTCAAGGAGGGAGAGAAGCTCAGCGGCACGGAGATAGGCGAGAGGCTCAGGCAGCAGGGCTACAGGGTCTCTGACTCCCATGTCAGGATGTTCATCTACCACAACATGCTGCACAAGTACCTGCGAAAAACCGAGATAAACGGGATCAACTACTACTACCCCATACACCTGCGCATCAGGGATTCCTGACCCACTCTTTTTTCTGAATTTTTATATTTCTATAATTTTTTAGAATGGTAAACTATCTCCTTCAGATAGGAGAGTAAAATATGAGAATGGCAATACTCACCCTGGGGCTGCTTGCAGTTGTTTCTCTGGCGATGCCCCGTGCCGTTGCGAAGTTCACAGGGCAGCACACCTTCATCAACGGAAGCGCGGTGAACTGTGAGCAGTGTCACCCTGACATAGGGGCTGAGCTGCGCCTGGGAGAGGTGCACAACTGGAGCTCCGTCTCCGGCTCCTCGTGCAGGGTGTGCCACATAATAAGGATCTCGGGCTCGGACCTCTACAACGCCTACGGGGGCAACACCTCCGGCTACCACGCTGCGGCGCTGGTTGAGTGCACCTACTGCCACGGAAACTACAACGGCTCTGCCACGGGCTACAGCACCCCTCCCGTACCTGCAGCCAACGTAACCGCGGAGTTTGAGAACGCCAGCATAGAGGCGCATCGTCCGCTGTACTACCGTGCCAGGAACGCTTCGGGTGTGGATACGACCGACTACCTGCTCGGAGCAAACGAGGCGTGCATAGCCTGCCACACCCACGCTGCGAACGTGAGCGTGGATGTCAGGAGCTTCGTGGGTGTGGTTGCGAACTTCAGCGATTGTCCGGAGGGCACCCCGGGGTGTTATGCCGGATGGAATATAAGCTTCTGGAAGTAAGGAGGTGAGTCTGGAGTGAGAAATATCCTGCTGGTGCTCGGGTTGCTTGCGACGGCGTTCTTAGTGATGCCACAGGCGATGGCGAAGTTCACAGGGCAGCACACCTTCGTGAACGGCAGCAACGTCAACTGCGAGCGGTGCCACACCACCATAAGCGACGAGCTGCACTCCGGTGATGCTCACAACTGGAGCCAGAGCACCATAGGTACATCCCCGTGCAGGGTGTGCCACATACCCAACAACCAGCGCTCTGGTGAGGACTACTACAACCCGTACCAGACAGGGGTTACAGCCAGCTACCACGCTGCGGCGATGGTTGAGTGCACCTACTGCCACGGTGTAAGGAACGGCACCAGCACAGACAACGGCGGTCTGACGATACCTGCGGCGAACATAACCTCGGAGTTTGAGGACAGCACCATAGAGGCGCACCGTCCGCTGTACTACCGTGCCAAGAACGCTTCAGGACTTGACACCACCGACCTGCTCAAGGGCACCAACGAGGCGTGCATAGCCTGCCACACCAGTGCGGCGAACGTGACCATAATTGAGCCGACGCAGTACCTCAACATAACCGCAACCGCCGATGGCTGCACCAACGGCTGGGAGCCCGGAGCAACCACAGCAGACCCGAACTGCTACAGCGACGGGTACTCCTTCAACTGGCTGATAAACATGAGCGTGTATGCGCCGTAAAGGCGCATACTTTCCCCTTTTTGCAGAGCGGGACGGGGGAAGCAGATGGGGCGCTTAACCCCAAGATTTATATCCCCCTCCCTCTCACAATCTGAGTGATGGCTTTCGTTGCACCCATTCAGGCGCTCCAGCTCACCTCCTCTGAGTACCTCAACGCCCTGCTCATCCTTGCAGCCTCCGTTTTCGTAGCCAAGGTAGCCGACCTTATAATAACCCGGGTGATGCTTCAGGCTGCAAGAAGGACCAGCTTTGAGTTTGACGACAGGCTGATAGAGATACTCCACAAGCCCATCTTCAGCACCATAGTGCTGCTGGGTGCGGTGCAGGCTGTGCTCTACCTCTCCCCGCCCCAGAACGTTGAGTTCTACCTCACCAACCTGCTTGAGTCAGCGGCTTTGATAATCTGGGTGGCAGCCATATTCCGCTCAACCTCCCTAATATTCGCGGGGATAGGCTCAAGGCTAATAGACGTCACGGGTGTGGGCAGGGAGCTTCTTCCCCTGCTGGAGAACATAAGCAAGGCTGTGGTGCTGGCTGGAGCCGGCATGGGGCTCCTCTCCGTGTGGGAGAAGAGCATAACCCCCGTGCTCGCCTCTGCGGGCCTGGCGGGGTTTGCGGTTGCCTTTGCAGCAAAGGACACCATAGCCAACTTCTTCGGCGGTGTAAGCATATTCATGGACAAGCCCTTCAAGATAGGTGACTACATCATCCTGGACTCCGGGGAGAGGGGGGAGGTGGTCCACATAGGTCTTAGGAGCACCCGCATAAAGACCAGGGACGACGTGCTCATAAGCATCCCCAACTCCATAATAGCCAGCTCAAAGATAGTGAACGAGAGCGCACCCCAGCCCAGGTTCAGGGTGCGCGTTCCCGTGAGCGTTGCCTACGGCAGCGACATACTCAGGGTTGAGGAGCTGCTCAAGCAGATAGCCGCCTCCTGCGAGTACGTGGTCTCCTCTCCAGAACCCAGGGTGCGTCTGAGGAACCTGGGCTCCTCGGGTCTGGAGTTTGAGCTGCTCTGCTGGGTTGTTGAGCCCAGGTACAAGGGCAGGGCGGTGCACTACCTGAACTCCGAGATATACCGCAGGTTTGCGGAGGAGGGCATAGAGATACCCTACACCAAGATGGACGTTTACCTGTACAGGAGGGAGGAAGGTGCAGGAGGTAATTGAGCGGGTGCTTCCCCGCATCGTCCCCCTGCCCGAGGAGGAGGCGGAGCTCAGGGAGGTGGAGAAGGCGCTAATCGCCCGCGTTGACGAGGCAGCACGCCTGCACGACCGCAGGCTGTACTCCAGGCTGCTGGGCTCGGCGTCACGGGGAACCTGGCTGAGGTACGAGAAGGACCTTGACGTTTTCATCTTCTTCCCGGAGGAGTACACCAAGCAGGAGATGGAGAGGGTTGTGAGCAGCATAGCCTCGGAGGTCCTGGTGGAGGTGCAGAAGAGGTATGCGGAGCACCCCTACGTGAGGGGCAGGTTTATGGGATATGAGGTGGAGCTGGTGCCCTGCTACGCCATAAGGGAGCCCTCGCAGATAAGAAGCGCCGTTGACAGGACACCCTTCCATAACGACTACGTGATGGGCAGGATAGGAGGGCTTGAGAATGAGGTGCGCCTCCTCAAGCAGTTCCTCAGGGGCATCGGGTGCTACGGAGCCGAGGCTAAGGTGGAGGGTTTCTCCGGCTACCTGTGCGAGCTCCTTGTGCTCAGGTTCGGCAGCTTTCAGAGGGTGCTGCAGAGCGCAGCCACCTGGAAGCCCGGGGTGGTGCTCGCCCTCGGGGAGGTGGAGGAGAGGGCTGCGAGAAGGCGCTTCAGCTCTCCTCTCATATTCATAGACCCCGTGGATGAGAACCGAAACGTGGCAGGGGCGCTTTCCCTGCAGCGCTTCTCAGAGTTCGTTTATGCCTCAAAGTGCTTCCTCAGGGAGCCTGCGATTGAGTACTTCTTTCCTCCCCCCAGAAGGGTCAGCAGGGAGGAGCTCCTGGGGGCGCTCTCCTCCCGGGGAACGGCGCTGGTCGGGGTGAGGTTTGAGGCTCCTGACGTGGTGGAGGACGTGCTCTACCCGCAGCTCAGAAAGGCGCACAGGCTGCTCAGGCGCCAGCTTGAGGCAGGGGGCTTCAGGGTGCTCGGGGGCACCGTGCACGCTGGAAGAAACTGCCACCTGGTGTTTGAGCTCCTGGAGTCGGTGCTTCCCGCAGCCCGCCTTCACCTCGGTCCACCTGTCAACTCCTCCCATGAGGAGAGGTTTCTGGGGAAGTACAGGGAGGAGCTCTCCAGGCCCTTCATCCTGAATGGAAGGTGGGCGGTGTTCACTAAGCGCAGGCACGGGAGCGCTGCAGAGCTGCTGCGGGACTTCCTCTCGGGAGGGGAGCTTCACTCCAGGGGCGTACCCAAGCACCTGGCGATGAGCATTCAGGAGCACGGGTTTGAGGTGGTGGAGGGTGAGGGGTGCCTTGAGGAGGAGGCTCTGCTCAGCGTTGCCGAGTACCTCCTTCCCCTTTTTCCCTGGGAGCGGGGGTCAGGGTGAGCACGTCGCCGCACATGAACCCGAGGGTGCCCGCGCTGACCTCCAGCACGTACCTGCACCGCCTCCTCGGGATGTGCACCCTCCAGGGCTTCAGGCGCGCCACCTCCACCACCCTCAGGGTGTCGTCTAAGTAGTAGAGGTCAAGGGGGAAGCGCATGAACATGGAGTGAACCCCTGCTTTAGCTCCGTATCCGGGGAACTCTATGAGCAGACCCTCCCCGGGGGGCAGCCTGCGCCTGAACATCAGCCCCAGTAGCCTGCTCCGGAAGGTATCAGCCACCCTGACCCTGCACACCTCCCTGCCGTTGCTCAGCAGGTACCTACCAGCTCTCCGCGGTGGCATAATCATACTCCGCGGCGGCGTTTCTTATTCTTACCCCCAGCCTGCCCGAGGGGTGGGAGCTCAGGGCAGAGAAGCCCAGCACCCTCCTGCCGTCCAGGTATGCCCTCACCCTCGCCCCAGCAACCTCCACCCTGAGCACGTAGCTCCTGCCGTACTCTAAGGGGTGCTGAGCCTCGTCCAGCAGGTACCAGGTGCCGTTCACAACGCTCCAGAGTCTGGTGAGGTTGCTCTCCGGGTAGAGGGTGTAGAGGTAGTAGTTGCTCTCATCCCTGTACCTGAACACCACACCCGCGGTGGGGTTGGTCCACTGCTTGCCCCCGAGAATGCGCAGGCGCACCTCGTAGGTGAGGTTTGCCACCGCGGGCGAAGGTGAGAAGCTGATGGTGCTGAACTCGTAGGCGGTGCTGGAGTAGGCTCCCCCGGAGGTGCACCACCTCAGGGTGCACCACCCCAGGGACGGGGGTGAGAAGCTCTCGTACCTCACCCCGGATGCGTCCTGTATCCTTACCCACCCGAAACCCGCGGAGGCGTCCCTCACCCTGAGCCCCACGCTTCCAGAGGGGTGGGAGCTCAGGGCGGAGAAGGTGAGCAGGGGGGTTGAGTTGACCCTGGCAACCACCCTGCTGCCCGAGAGGGAGACCTCAAGCAGGTAGCTCGCCCCAGGGGTGAAGGTGTACTGGGTCTCATTCAGCAGGTACCAGGTGCCGTTCACAACGCTCCACAGCCTCAGGAGGCTCAGGGTGGGGTAGGCGGTGAGGAGGTAGTAGTTGCTCTCGTCCCTGTACCTGAACACCACGCCTGCGGTGCCGCTCAGGGTGGCGTTTGCGCTGTAGAGCCTCATCTCGGCGGTGTAGGTGAAGTCGGTGCCGGAGTAGCCCGGCAGGTACGCCACGCTCGCCCCCTCGGCGGTGCCCACGTACTCCCCGCCGGTGAAGCGCCAGCGCAGGGTGCTCCAGTCAGGGGGCGCGCCAAAGCCCTCGCTCAGCACCTGCGCCCCCCTGCCCCTGAACCCGTCCTGCACGTAAACGTGGTCTATTGCGGTGAGCCAGTTCCCGTTCTGGGGCTCTAAGTAAAGGTCGTAGTCGTGGGAGCCGCCCTGGGAGACAGTGTGGGGGAAGGTTACGTTGAGGCTGCCCCCCGCGGGTATGAACACGCTCTTTATCCCCAGGTACCTCCCGGTGCCGTCGGGCAGCCAGGCGGAGCCCTCAACCCTGCCCGAAAAGTCAGCGCTCCCGGGGTTCACGAGGGTGAAGGTGAGGTTGACCGTTCCCCCCACCGTTGGCTCACTTGGGCTCGCCACAGCGCCTGCGATTCTCGGCACCCCGAGCCACAGGTAGGGCTTGGTGTAGGGGTACCTGTCCGAGGCGTTCGGGGGTATCGCATAGGGGGAGTCGCACCTCCTGTTCAGGTCGGAGTCGTAGCACCCCTCCGCCTGGGTGTCGTAGTCGCTCCAGTAGTTGCCTCCCCCTGCGTAGTCCCAGGCGTTCCCGGAGTCGTCCCACGCCTGGATGGAGTTGTTGAGGAAGGCGTTGTGGTACACCACCGAGCCGGTAACGGAGCTAAGCTCAACCCCCTTCGCCCAGGGGTTGGCTGTGGTGTTGCTCACGGTGTTCAGGGCTATGGTGGCTGCACCCGAGCTCCTCGCCCTTATCCCGTACAGCAGGTTTGAGTCAAGGGTGTTGTTCACCACCCTCACCCCAGTGGAGAGCTCAAAGTACACCCCCTCCTGGTTGGCGTAGATGCTGCTGTTCTCCACCCTGACCCCGTCGGAGGCAACCACGTACACCCCCCTCCAGAGGTTGTGGTGAACCCTGCTCCCGCTCACCACGCTCTCCGGCGAGTTCAGGATGTAGACCCCTGCAGGCTCGTTGGCGTAGATGTCGCACCCCACCACCTTAGTACCCCTGGAGGCGTTTATGTAAACCCCGTTCCACCGGTTGCGGGCTATGCTCAGGTTGGAGAGGGTGTTGTAGTGGGACTCGTTGAGGTAGATGCCGTTCTCGGTGACCGAGCTGTATACCACCGAGTTTTCCAGGGTGTTGTAGGAGGACTCCTCAAACCTGAGGTTCTCGGCGTAGTTGAGGCTGATGTTCATCCCGGCTATCACGTTGCCGCTGGAGCCCTGAAGGAAGAACCCGAAGGTGTTGTTCACAGCCTCACCACCGTAGAAGGCGTTGGAGCCAGAGTTCTCCAGCAGCACCCCGTGCCCGCTGTTGCCGCTGGCGGTGAGGTTTATGAAGGTGTTGCTATTTGAGAGGCGCAGCACCACGCCGTGCGCCCTCGCGCTGCCCTTAGCCACGACGTCCACCAGGGTGTTGGAACTGGAGTTTTCCAGGTATATGGAGTTCCAGGTGGCGGAGAGCACCCTCACCCCCTCAAGCACGTTGCCCGTGGAGGAGTTGAGTATCACACCCGTGGGGAAGCCCAGCACGCTCACGTTCCTCAGCAGGTTCCCGCTGGCGCTCTCAAGGTATATCCCGAGCATACCCGGCACTCCCGGAGCTCCTGCGCCCCCGGTTTCGGCGTACCTCAGGGTGAAGCCGCTCACGTTGACCCCGCTCACGCCCTGCAGGTGGAGCACGGGCAGGTACTGGTCCCCCGGGATAACGGTGGCTCCGTAGGGGGCGCTGAGGTTCAGGGGCTTGGTGAGGTGCAGGTTCTCGTAGTAGACCCCCGGCATCACCAAGATGGTGTCGTAGGGTGAGGCGTAGGCAACAGCCTCCTGGATGGTGGAGAAGTTACCTCCGCTCCCCACGGTGATTACCTCGCCCCAGGCGACGGCAAGGGAGAAGCCGAAAACGGCTACAAACACAAGCAGTTTCCTTAGCGCCATGCAGCCACAGCCATATTTTGTCCAGGGGTGGCTCACCCCGACCACCCTTAGTGTCTTTTTCAGAAGGGTATATATAATTTGTGTTTCCAG
>WANG01000030.1 GCA_015521945.1 Candidatus Hydrothermarchaeota archaeon | reverse complement strand
CGTGCAAGAGATGCATGGGGGTGGAGAATTTTGGGCTTTTCTCACTAATACCGGCGGAGGCACCCTCTTCATTTATCTCTAAGCATTTTTATCACCAATCAAAAGGACGCCTCCACCACTCATTTATACCTTAAGTTGACAGCACCCATGCAATTGGTGATAAAATTTATATACATGTTATACATAAAAGACACAATAGAGGTGGTATAAGACGGGGGGATGCTTTTGTAAAAAAGCGTCCCCATCGTCTCCACCAATAGATTTATCATTTAATTTCAGTAATTTATCACTTTACAATGTTTCAAAATATTTACTGATATTTGTACGGATTCTTTTTAATCTTGTTTTTATTTTTTCCTTATAGTTATTATCCAGGTTTGTCAATTCGGTTTGTCCCTCTAAAATATTCAAAAAGTTGTAGAACATATCATCATATTCATTGATATGTTCACTTTTTTCATCTAACCCCATGTTAATAATCTCTTCCCAAATTTCTCTATCTTGATGTGTCATGATCTTACCACAGATTATCCTGTCATCATCCCCTATTTTACCCATTTTCTTTTCAAAAGATTTTATACTCCCTTCTCTATTGTAGCGGATTCTGAATGGCTCGTAAATATTATAGTAGTAAGACTCACGATGCATAATTGCAGGAATTGAGTATTGTAGTTCTTTTGGCATCTGCCCTACGAAAAGTATCCTATTTTGAAATCTTGGTTTGTAAAATGAGCCTACATATTCTGTATAAAATTCATCAAAATCAAAATATCTATCCGGTTTTGGAACCTCTTTTATACAATGCGGATATGTATGTGGTTTCAATAACGTTGCTATATTGCCAGCAATCATTATAACTGGAAAATACTCATCTCCATTGCTTATTCCAAATACTGGAGTATTTGAAAAGTTAAACCTACTAAAGTTTGTAGACTTTTCAGCACAGCTCAGAAATGAACGGTACCAGAAACAAAACGGATAGCCGCCATCTATGAAGCTAATTACTTTATAATCGTTTATTGTTGGATTCTTTAGAATTTTAGATATACGGGCAAGTCTGGGATATGTCATCCTGTATGCATAGGATTTAAGAAATAGTTCTACATACAAAATAGGATTCATATAACTCCTCAAATGTTCGCTGAAATTTATTAAATCATGAAATTCTTCCAATTTATTATTAAGTTCTCTGATTAATTTGTCTTTTTGTATAAACAATCCATTGACCAATAATTTTCTATACTTAAAAAGTCTTTCAAATTCTTTGTTAATAAATCTAGTAAATACTTCAATTTGATACTCTACTGGAAACGTGTAAAAATCCACATCTATTGATGGATCTTTTAATACATTTCTTAAATATCTGTTCTTTTGACGTATGTCTTTAGATCGTAAATCTCCTTTATTTATTATTAATTGGCCGAAATGGAGTATATTATAAATATAAGGCCTGAAATAATTTCTCCTATCAATTCCAACACGTATTATAAATATTTCCGTACCTATTTTTCCCGTCTCGTCAAATCCATTGTATTCAACTACTTCTGGCATCAAGCCCCCTCAATTACCCGGCATCGCTCATACTTGTGGAATTAAGGAGTGGGGGCACTGGGACTTGAACCCAGGTCTGCGGGTTTCCCTCGGGAATCGTCTGGAGCCCGCCATGATAGCCGCTACACCATGCCCCCGCTGGTGGGGTGTTAACTCGGGGCAGCGTAACGAGTTAAACAATCCTGAAGTCTCAGGTTACTTTGTGATTGTTACAGCTCTCAGCCCGCATAGGCGGTGCTCATGAGCGTCAGGCTTTACGACACCACCCTCAGGGATGGCGCCCAGTCGGAGTACATATCCTTCTCCGTAGAGGACAAGCTGAAGATAGCCGAGAAGCTGGACGAGCTGGGGATACACTACATAGAGGGCGGGTGGCCCGGCTCAAACCCCAAGGATGAGGAGTTCTTTGAGAGGGTCAGGGAGCTTGAGCTCACCACCTCCCGTGTTGTGGCCTTCGGAAGCACCCGGCGTGCTGGGGTCAGGGCGGAGCGGGACTCCAACCTGCAGGCGCTCCTGGACACTGGCACGGAGTGCGTCACCATCTTCGGCAAGAGCTGGGACCTGCACGTGAGGGAGGCTCTGAGGGTCACCCTGGAGGACAACCTCGCCATGATAACCGAGAGCGTGGAGTACCTGAAGGAACACGGCAGGGAGGTTTTCTACGACGCCGAGCACTTCTTTGACGCCTACAAGAGCAACCCCGAGTACGCGCTCGCCACCCTGCGGGCAGCCGAGGATGCGAAGGTTGACTGCATAGTGCTCTGCGACACCAACGGGGGCACCCTGCCCTTTGAGACCATGGAGATAATGAAGGAGCTGAAACGCCGCATCAGGGCGCCCCTGGGGATACACGCCCACAACGACGCCGACACGGCGGTGGCGAACTCGGTTATAGCGGTGAGGATGGGGGCGGTGCAGGTTCACGGTACCATAAACGGGTACGGGGAGCGCTGCGGCAACGCCAACCTGTGCTCAATCATCCCCAACATAAAGCTGAAGCTCGGCATAGACTGCGTAACCGACGAGCAGCTCAGAAAGCTCACCGAGATATCAAGGTTCGTGAGCGAGATAGCCAACATGCCCCACCAGCACAACATGCCCTACGTGGGCAGCTCTGCCTTCGCCCACAAGGCGGGGGTGCACGTGGATGCGGTGACCAAGACGCCCAGAACCTACGAGCACATAGACCCCGAGAAGGTGGGCAACACCAGGCGCTTCCTGGTGTCCGAGCTCTCGGGAAGGACGGGAATATGCATAAAAGCCAGGGAGTTCGGCATACCCCTTGAGAAGAACTCCGAGCAGGTTACGGCGATACTCAGGAAGCTCAAGGAGATGGAGATGCAGGGGTACCAGTTTGAGGGAGCTGAGGCGAGCTTTGAGATACTCATCAAGCAGGTTCTGGGCATGACCAGGGAGTTCTTCAGGCTGGAGGGCTTCAGGGTGCTGGTGACCTCGGAGGGGGGGAGGATACGCTCCGAGGCAACCGTGAAGCTCAGGGTGAGGGACAGGTACGAGCACACCGCTGCGGATGGCAACGGCCCGGTGAACGCCCTGGACAACGCCCTGAGAAAGGCGCTTGAGAAGTTCTACCCAGAGCTTAGGGAGGTGCACCTCACCGACTACAAGGTGCGGGTGCTGGACACCCACGAGGGCACGGGGGCAAAGGTGCGGGTGCTCATAGAGAGCAGCGACGGCAGGCGGAGCTGGAGCACCGTGGGGGTGTCCGAGAACATAATTGAGGCAAGCTGGGTTGCCCTTGAGCAGGGGCTGGTTTACAAGCTGATGAAGGAGCAGGAGAGCGGAAGTTAAGGAGGGGAGCGGAGTGGAGCTCAGGGCAGAGGTTGTGCCGGTTGAGGTGGGAAGCAGGAGCATCTCCGAGCTCCTTGAGCGGATGGCGGCAACAGCCTTCCAGGGCAGGAAGCTGGGGGAGGCTTTCCTGGTCTGGCGGGAGATGCTGAAGAGGGAAGACTGCGTGGTGATGCTCGGGCTGAGCGGCGCCATGGTGCCGGCGGGGATGAGGAAGCTGGTGGCGCACCTGATAAGGCGCAGGTTTGTGGACGTGGTTGTGAGCACGGGTGCGAACGTTTTCCACGACATCCACGAGGCTCTCGGGGGGAGGCACTACATGGGCACCCCCCACGTGGATGATGCGGAGCTGCTCAGGCACGGGATAGACAGGATATACGACGTCTTCGCGAGGGAGGAGGAGTTCAGGAGGGTGGACAGGTGGATAGCCGAGGTGAGCAGGGAGCTTGAGCCTGGGGCTGAGTACTCATCGCGTGAGGTGGTTGGATTTCTGGGCAGGAAGCTGGCAGAGGAGGGGGCGGAGGAGGAGAGCATAACCCTGGCTGCGTACCGCTCGGGGGTGCCGGTGTTCGTGCCTGCCCTGTGCGACTCCTCCATAGGCATAGCCCTGAACTTGGCGAGGAGGCGGGGCCACAGGGTGGTGGTGAGCCACATCAAGGATGTGGACGAGTTTGCCAGGATAGCGGAGGCTGCCCCCTCAACGGGGGTGGTTTACGTGGGCGGGGGCGTGCCCAAGAACTTCATCCAGCAGGTTGAGGTTGTCCTGTCCCTGCTGGGCTCCTCAAAGGGGGGGCACAGGTATGCGGTGCAGTTCACCACGGATGCGCCCCACTGGGGCGGGCTGAGCGGGTGCTCCTTTGAGGAGGCGGTGAGCTGGGGGAAGGTGATGCCGCGCAGCAGGAGGGTGCAGTGCTTTGTTGATGCCACCATAGCCCTCCCCCTGGTGGTGAGCGCCTTGGAGGAGGTTAGGCACAGCCTTAGGGAAAAGCCGCCGGAGCTCTGCAGGCTTCCGCTCCCCTGAGAGCTACACAAACTCAAGGGTGTACTCGGGCACCATGCCCCTCTCCCTCGCCATGCTCAGCATGAGCTCAACCGCCCTTCTGCCCTCCTCCCCGCAGTCCAAGGTGTAGGGGTTGACGTACATCCTGACGAACCTGCGGAGCTGCTCCATGCTCATCCCCCTCCCAAACCTGGCAGCGTGCTCCAGAGCCTCGTCCTCGTGCTCCAGGGCGTAGGCTATGCTCCTCCTGAGGCACCCGGCAGCCTCCCTCATGCCCTCCTCCCCCAGCTCCCGCTTCACGGCGTTCATGCCCAGGGGCACGGGAAGGGAGGTGAGCTCCTGCCACCACTCCCCCAGGTCCACCACCTTCCTCAGCCCGAGCTCGCCGTAGCTGAGCTGCGCCTCGTGGATGAGCACTCCTGCGTCTGCCTCACCCCTCGCCACCGCCTCGGGGATGCGCTCAAAGCTCATCTCCACGGTGGTGCAGTTCTGCTCGTATAGCCTGAGCAGCAGCGCGGCGCTGGTGAGCCTGCCGGGAATCGCCACCCTCCTGCCGGCAAGGGAGTCCAGCCCCTCCCTGCTCACCACCACGGGACCGTACCCCAGCCCCATGCTTGAGCCGCAGGTGAGCAGAGCGTAGGTGCCGGAGACGTACGGGTAGGCGTGCACGGATATGGCGGTGAGGTCATACCTGCCCTGCAGGGCGAGCTCGTTGAGGGTCTGGATGTCCGCGTGGACCTCCCTCACCTCAAACCCGCACTCAACCCTGCCCGTGACCATGGCGTAGAACATGAAGGCGTCGTCGGCATCCGGGCTGTGGGCTACCGTCAGCATGTGCATAGCCTCTCCCCCACCCTTTTTATTGTTTTCTCACCGCCCTTGAAGAAGGGGGGCGCAAGCACCACCTGCTCAACCCCCAGCCTGCGGAGCTCCTCAAAGCGCTCCTCAATCTCCGCCAGAGTGCCAGAGATTGCGAAGTTCTCAAGCAGGAACCTCTCGTACTGCCTCAGCATGCTCCACCTCCCCCGCTCCACCAGCCTCCTGATCTCCTCCACCTCCCTCTCAATCCCAGCATGGGCGACGAATGCCCTGTTCGCCCCCGCCGCAACCACCGCGCAGGCGCCCCTGAGCTCGCCCAGGTTGCGCCTGTCCGGCAGCACCAGCGCGGGTGCAACGCTTAGGAGCCTTGGCTTCCCCCTGAGGTGCCCCAGCGCCCACCTGAGGTGCCCGGGGTTGCCGTAGTTGAGCAGCAGCCCCTCCGCAAGCACGCTGCCCAGCTCTATCATCTTCGGACCCGAGGCGCCGAGGTACACGGGCACCGAACCCCTGAGGCTCAGAATGCAGCGCCTCATCCTCTCCAGCGCGCCCGCCGTGGCGATGCCCTCAATTCTCAGGCTGCGCAGGTCTCCGGGCGCCACGCCCGCTATGAACCTCCTCCCGTAGGCTGCTTCAAGCTCAGTGAAGGCCGCCTTTATCCTCTCCCAGGGGTTTGCAAGGCCGGAGATGATGCAGGTGCCGACGGTGGCGCTTCTTGAGGCGTTTGCCAGCAGGGGCAGGAGCACGAAGGGGTGGTCACGACCCCTGACCTCGCCAGCCCAGAGGTGGGTGAAGCCGGCGCCGCTGGCGGTGGCGGCGCACCTGCGGATGAACTCCACGGGCGCGTCTCCCGTGAAGTTTATTCCAAGCTCACACTCCAAGCTGCCTCACCACCTTCTCGGGCTCCCTGCCGAAGGGGGGACCCAGTATCACCTCGGCAATTCCCATGCCCTCAGCCTCCCTCAGGAGCTCCTGGAGCCTCTCCTCCGAGGTGACGCAGAGCTCCTCAACAAGCTCCTCCGGGAGCATCCCGCACGCCTCTTCCATCCTCCCCCTCCTCACCTCCCCTGCCACCCTCTCCGCCACCTCCGAGAGCTCGCCGAAGTACTCCGCCGGGGTGTCTGCGGCTATCACGGCTGCCACCCTCTTTGCTCTCCCCGGCTCGTCCAGCGCCACGGGAAGCCACAGGGCAAGGTGCAGCTCGTGGTGCCTCTCGGGAGCGCTCCTCCTTATGTGCTCCACGGCGGTGGGGAGGTAGCCCGAGGGGAAGCTCAGTATCACCCCGTCCGACACCTCCGCTGCCAAGGAGAGCATCCTCCTCCCCCTGACCCCCATGAGTATCCCCGTGCCGCGCTCATCCGCCATGCCTTCTCTCAGGCGCTCCCTGAGGAGGTGCACCGCCCTCCGCATGCCCTCCAGGGTTCCGGGTCCCCTGCGCTCCCCGGGACCCAGCCCGAGGGCAAACCTGCCTTGGGTCAGCTTCAGTAAGCCTGCGGAGCAGGTGGCGATTTCGGTGAGGGGGTGCCTGAAGGGGGACACCACCCCGGAGGCGAGGGGCGGGCTGTCAAGCTCAACCGCCAGCACTGCCATGCGGGTGAATATCTCACCCGCCGCATCCTCCCCCACGAAGATCCTGGAGTACCCGCTCTCAAGGGCCGCCCTTCCAAGGCGCAGGGAGGTGCCCACGTCCATGCCCGTGGTCATGCCCAGGGAAAGCTGCATACACGGTAGGGGCACATTAACGTTATATCTGTGTTTGACAAGGGGTAGGTGATGGAAAGGGTTGTTATAGTGCGGTACAGCGAGCTGGGCCTGAAGTCCGAGCAGGTGCGCAGGAGGATGGAGAGGGCGCTCATTGAGCACCTCAGGCGTGCCGTGCCGGGGGTCAGGGTGAGCCGGGAGAGGGGAAGGGTGTACCTGCACACCTCCTCCGAGGAGGCTGCGGAGAGGGCGAGCAGGGTATTTGGAGTTGCCTCGGCTTCCCCTGCAGAGGTGGTGAGCTCGGAGTTTGAGGAGCTTCTCAGGGCTGGGGAGGAGTTCGCGGTGCCCAGGGTCGGGAGGAGGAGCTTTGCCCTGCGGGTGCGCAGGGTGGGGACGCACGGGTACAGGAGCACCGACGTTGCTAAGGAGCTGGGCAGGAGGGTGGTTGAGAGGACGGGAGCGAGGGTGGAGCTGAAGAACCCCGAGGTGGAGATATTCGTGGAGGTGAGGGGGGAGAAAGCCTACCTGTACGACAGGGTTATCAGGGGTGTGGGCGGGCTACCCTACGGCACCCAGGGCAGGGTGCTGGCGCTGGTGAGCGGGGGCATTGACTCCCCGGTGGCGGCGTGGCTGATGATGCGCAGGGGTGCTGAAGTTAGCGTGCTGTTCATGAACCCCCAGCCCCTGGTGGATGAGCGCACCCCGAGGCGGGCGCAGCAGGCGGTGCGGGTGCTTGCCTCCTGGGCGCCCGAGCCCCTGAGGATGTACACCGCACCCTACGGGGAGGTGCTGATAAGGCTGCTCAAGGCGCAGGACTACCGCATGGGGTGCGTGCTGTGCAAGCGCATGATGTACCGGGTGGCGGAGAGGATTGCGGAGCGGGAGGGTGCCCTTGCGGTTGTTACCGGGGAGAGCCTGGGACAGGTGGCTTCCCAGACGCTGCACAACCTGGCTGCGATATCCGCAAGCGTGCGAATCCCGGTGCTGCGCCCCCTCATCGCCATGGATAAGGAGGAGATAATCGCCCTGGCGAGGAGGATAGGCACCTACGAGGTTTCGGTGCAGCCGGCGAACTGCTGCTTGGGTCCGCCTCCGAAGCCCGTGACCAGGGCGAGCGTGGAGCGTGCGGTGCGGGCGGAGCAGGGGCTGGAGGTGGAGAGGCTTGCGGATGAGCTTGCAGAGGCTGCGGAGCTCGTGGAGGTTTCAGGGGAGGAAGCGTGACTTTATGCAGTGGAAGACATCAGCCGGCTGGCGTATCTCGCAGGGGATGTTCTTTTTTATAAGGATGGCGTCTGGGTGATGGTCGCCCTTTATCTCGCCCTTCGGGGTTCTCTTTGGCAGGGTTCGCACGGGGGCGGCGTCGTAGTCGCAGAAGCCGTGGTCGGAGATGACCATGACCTCGTCGTCGTAGGGTATGAGCCTGCCTATGGCGGTGTCAACGCGCTGGTAGAAGTCAACCAGCACGGGCTCCCCCCAGTGGAGGTGGGAGAGCTTGTCAAGGGCGGTGTAGGCGAGGATGAAGAGCTCGGGGGCGTCGTTTTCAAGGACTTCAAGCGCCTTTTCGGTGACCTTTTCTATCTCTTCCAGGAGCTCGTGCTGCTCAACTGGGACACCGCCAGCGACGGGGGTGAAGTCAACCTTGTAGCAGTAGGGGGGAACCACGAAGGGCACGTTGAGAGCCCTTACCCTTACACCCGCCCTGTCAAGGATGTCCCAGATGAAGTCCGCCTTTATGTCCTCCCGCCTGACTATCTCACCGTTGACCACGAAGTCGTGGTGCCCGTGCTCTTCGGGGGGCAAGCCCGTGAACATGGTGCACCAAACCTCGGGGGACCAGGGCTTCTGGTTCAGGTGAATCGTGGCGTGCTCGCCCTCCTCCATAAGCTGCCTGAAGTTGGGGAGCCTGTCCAGGTTGGGAAGGATTACGTCCCAGGTCGCAGAGTCCACGCCTATGACCAGCATCCGTGTGCCCTCCCCTCTTAGGTTGCAGGGAGGGTATTTAAAGTTGTTGCTGCGGTGCCGTGCAGGTGCGCAGCAGGGATTTTATATTTTTTATTG
>WANG01000029.1 GCA_015521945.1 Candidatus Hydrothermarchaeota archaeon | reverse complement strand
TCTTCCTCTCACCTTCATACCAAGCACCTTTCAACGAGCATCCTGTAGTCCCGGGGGGTGTTCACGTTTAAAAAGCTTTCAAGCTCAGGGTCTGCGGTGCGCACTGTGCTCTCGGGAACCACCAGGGGGTTTAGGAGCTCCGCAAGCCGGTACATGCTTCTCACCCGGTGCACCCCCCGCAGGGCATCCCTCCTGTAGGCTCCGTGGAGGGGCTGCACCCTGCCCATCGCCTCCGGCAGGCACGCCCCGTGCTCTGCAGAAGCGCCAAGCTCATGCACTAAGAGGCGGTACACCCCTGGCTTTATCAGGGGGCAGTCAACGGGCATGGAGAGCAGGCACTCGTGCTTAGCCACCCCAGCGGCGGAGAGCATCGCCATGGCGGGACCCGCACCCGGGTGGGAGTCCAGCACCACCTCCACCTCGCACCTCTCAGCCACCTCCCTCGCCTGCTCCCGGGTGGCAACCGCCACCAGCACCTCATCCCCAGCCTCAGCCGCTGCCTCAAGCACCAGCTCCAGGAAGCTCCTGCCCCCCAGCCTGAGCAGCTTCTTGTCGGAGCCCATCCTCCTGCTGGCTCCGCCTGCAAGCACCACGGCGGTGCACCGCATACCCGCACCCTCCCGGGTAACGACCCAAAACTTTAAGCTTCAGGGCGAGTATCCCCACCTGTGCGGGTTCACGTTCTGCCTGTGGGGAGCGGAAGCGCTGAGGATGCACGCTTAGTTGCGGGTGCCATTGAGCCCTGGTTCAGGGTGACCCTCCTGGAGGCGGTTGAGGTGCCCCTCGCCCTGAACCCCAAGGGTCAGGTGCTGGCGGAGCCCCTGCTTGAGGAGGTGTGCACCATCGCCGTAGATGCCAGGGTGCTGGGGGTCACCCGCAGGGACATGACGGCTGACGGGGCTGACTACGTGTTCGGGCTCGCGGAGCTCAGGGGCAGGGGAGCGGTGCTCTCCAGCTTCAGGCTGCGCCACCCGGAGAGGAGGAGGTTCAGGGAGAGGCTGCTGAAGGAGGCGCTGCACGAGCTGGGGCACACGCTGGGCATGGGGCACTGCACCTCCCCGTGCGTGATGAGCTTCTCGGCGGATGTTGAGGAGATTGACGCAAAGCACGCACGCTTCTGCAGCACCTGCATGAGCAGCCTAACAAAGTTTCAATCGTTAGCAGGTAGAATATAGCTGTGCCTGAGGTGTTCTGACATGAGAGAATATGCTGAAAGGGTGCGGGAGGCTGTGAAGAACCACCACCGCTGGTATGAGCTCAGCCTCCCCCTCATAGCGAGCGAGAACGTCACCTCCCTGCTGGTGCGCGAGCTCTGCGCCAGCGACTTCTCCCACAGGTACGCGGAGGGTCAGCCCGGGAGAAGGTACTACCAGGGGTGCAGGTACATAGACGAGGTTGAGGAGCTTGCGCTTGAGCTGAGCAGGAAGCTCTTCGGCGCCCCCTACGTGAACGTGCAGCCGGTCTCCGGCACCGTGGCTAACTTGGCGTGCTTTGCGGCGCTCGCCGAGGCTGGGGACACCATGCTCGCCCTCACCATACCCCACGGCGGGCACATCTCCCATGCGGAGCTCAGCGCCGCCGGCATAAGGGGGCTTAAGGTTAAGGCGATGCCCTTTGACACCGAGGAGATGAACATAGACGTTGACAGGGCTGAGAAGAAGATCAGGGAGGTTGAGCCCAGGATAGTGCTCTTCGGGGCGAGCATGTTCCTCTTCCCCCACCCCGTGAGGGAGCTCAGGCAGGCTGCGGATGAGGTGGGGGCGGTGGTGATGTACGATGCCGCCCACGTGCTCGGGCTCATCGCGGGCAGGCGCTTCCAGCAGCCTCTGCAGGAGGGCGCAGATGTGGTGTCGGCATCAAGGCACAAGACCTTCCCGGGTCCGCAGGGCGGGCTCATCCTGGCAAAGGAGGAGCACGCCGCAAAGCTGAGCAGAGCCGTGTTCCCGGGGCTGGTGTCCAACCACCACCTGCACCACCTCGCAGGCTATGCTGTTGCTCTTGCTGAGATGCTGGAGTTCGGGGAGCGCTACGCCGAGCAGATAGTCAGAAACTCCAAGGCGCTCGCCCAGGCGCTCGCCCAGGAGGGCTTCAGGGTGCTATGCGAGCACAAGGGGTACACCGAGTCCCACCAGGTGGTGGTTGATGTCTCGGAGCAGGGGGGCGGCGCGAGGGTTGCGGAGGAGCTGGAGAAGGCGAACATCATCCTGAACAAGAACCTCCTCCCCTGGGATGATGTGCGCAACAGCGCCAACCCCAGCGGCATCAGGATAGGCACCCAGGAGGTGACCAGGCTGGGCATGGGTGAGAGCGAGATGGAGCACATCGCCACGCTGATCGCCAGGGTGGTTAGAGGCGAGAGCACGGAGAGGGTGAAGCAGGAGGTAGCTGAGCTGAGGCGGGAGTTCAACCGTGTGCACTACAGCTTTGACTGCGATGCCAGCGCATACGGATATGTTGAGTTTTGTTAAGCTGCATAATATGGGAGAGGTTTACAAAGGTTAGGCTTCACTTCTATAAAACACCTGCCGCTGGAGAGTCTGATATGGAGGCGACTTTGGAGGAACTCACAGCGAAACGCGACGAGCTTGAGGCTGAAACCAGGCGGATGAAGGAGGAGCTGGTTTCAAAGCGCAAGCGACTGCGTGAGCTGAACAAGCGCAAGCGGGACATAATAGAGGCTATCAAGCGCAAGAACACAGAGGCGAACAGGGCGAGAGAAAAGAGGGACAAGCTGAACGCAGAGATAAAGAAGCTCAAGGCGAAGCGTGAGGAGGCAAACGCAGAGGTCAAGCGCCTGCTTGAGGAGTACAGGAAGGCAAAGGAGAAGGCGCCAAAGGGAGACTTCAAGAAGCTTCAGCGCGAGAAGAACCGCCTTGAGTGGAAGCTCCAGACCAGTGTGCTTGAGATAAAGAAGGAGGACGAGCTTGTCAAGCGCATAGCGGAGATTGAGAAGGAGCTTGCAGACTACGCCGAGCTCATCAACATAACCAGGGAGCTGGAGAAGAAGCGCAGAGCGTCAAAGAAGGTGCACGAGAAGATAATCAAGCTCAGCGATGAGTCCCAGAAGTACCACGAGGCCTTCATCGCGGCGGTGGAGAAGATAAAGGAGCTTGAGGGAAAGCTGGACGAGGTCAACAAGGAGAAGCTTGCGATTACCCAGGAGCTTGACCGCCTCAACGCGGAGCTTGACGAGAAGATCCCGCAGCTCAAGGAGCTTGAGAAGGAGATACTGGAGATTGAGACGGGCATAGAGATGGTGCACAGGGAGAAGAGCGAGAAGGAGCTGCGGGAGGAGGCGAAGGCGATATACGAGCGGTTCAAGCGCGGTGAGAAGCTTGACCTGGAGGACATATACCTCCTGAGAAGGTTCAACTTAGTGTAGGTTATGCAGAAGATATGCGTGATATGTGTAGATAGAGACGCAGATATTGCCAGGAAGGTTGGGGAGCGAGGTCCCATCATAGGGAGAAGCAACAACCTGAGGGTTGCGGTGAAGCTCGGGTTAGCTGACCCCACGGAGAGCGACACCAACACCATCTTTGAGGCGGTGAGGCTCCACGACTACTACCAGAAGCTGGGAAGGGAGGTGAGGGTTGCCACCCTCGTTGGTGATGAGAACGTGGGCGTCGTCAGCGACGAGATAATAGCCAGGCAGCTTGAGGAGGTGCTGAAGGACTTCCAGCCGGATGGGGTGGTGCTGGTCACCGACGGGGTGGAGGACGAGCACGTGCTCCCCATAATAGAGTCCAGAGCCAAGGTGGTGTCGGTCAGCAGGGTGATAGTGAGGCAGAGCGAGAGGCTGGAGAGCACCTACTACATGATAATTGACTTCCTGAGGCACATAGCAAGCGACCCCAAGCTGTCCAGGATAGTCATAGGGCTGCCCGGAGTGGCGCTGGTGCTCTACATGGTTCTGGGTCCCCACAGCTGGCGCATCATAGGCGGGGTGCTGGGGGTGTTTCTCATCCTGAAGGGCTTCAACCTTGAGGGCACGGTGGCGAGGAGCATCTCCGAGCTGAGGGATGCGCTGATTTCAGCCAAGCTGTCCTTCTTCACCTACATGGTCTCGGGGGTGCTCGCGGTGCTGGGGGTGCTGATAGGGTGGCGCTCCGTCTCGGGGCTCACGGGCTACCAGGAGATTCTGCCCCAGTTCACGGCTGCCTCAATAGACTTCTTCATGTTCTCAGCCCTGGTTGCGCTGGGGGGGAAGAGCATAGACGCCCTGCTGGAGGGGGAGGGGGTGAGCAGGTACTTAGTGCTGATGGTTTTCGTCATAGCCATACGCCTTGTTCTGGACGCGGTGGCTCTGTACCTGATGGGGAGGATAGCCACGGGCATGTTTGCCATCTCCGTTACCCTCGGGGTGGTGCTGACGGTAATAGCCTTCTTCGGAATACGAGGTACTCAGCGGAGGTGAAGCGGTGGAAAGGATAGGCATAATAGGCGGCACGGGGCTGTACGAGGGGGAGGATGTGGAGGTGAGGCG
>WANG01000028.1 GCA_015521945.1 Candidatus Hydrothermarchaeota archaeon | reverse complement strand
TACGTGTGCCAGACGGTGTGAACATAGAGATTGAGCTCAGGACCTGATTCTTCTTCTTAGCAGCAGGTAGCCCACCCAGGGCAAAAGCGCACTCAGCGCCGCATACCCCTGAAACTCGGGCATCCCCACGGTGCTCGTTAGGGGCAGGTGGTCGGTGTTGTTAGCATCTATCGCGTAGGGAGCGTCGCAGATTCCGTCGCCGTCGCTGTCTGTGCAGGTGTCGCTGTAGCCAGAGCCGTCTGGCAGAGCCCAGTAGTTGCCGCCCATGTAGGAGCCGCCTATTACGTTGACGCCCGCCTGCAAGCTTGTGTTCCAGTGGTTAACCCCCGAGACGTTTGCGTTGAGAGTGTTGTTCAGCAGGTTGTCGTATATCAGGTTTCCGTCCCCCGAGAGGTGAACTCCAGCCCTGATGCTGCCCTCAATCACGCTGGAGCTCAGGGTGTTGCCGTTGCCGGAGATGTAAACCCCGTACCCGTTTGAGCTCAGGGTGTTCTCTGAGAGGAGGTTGCCCGAGGAGGAGAGCAGTATGATGCCGCTTCCCCCGCAGGAGCTCACGGTGTTCCCGAGTACGGTGGTGTTGCTTGATGCCCAGAGCACGATGCCGTGCCTCTGACTTTTAGCCACGGTGTTCCCTGCTATGGTGTTGCCTGTGGAGAAGTGGCCCGAGACTACGGCGTCGTAGTTCCTGAGGAGCAGGTTGCCCTGCAGGGTGGTGTTGCGGGAGTCCCAGAGGGTTATACCTGCCTGACATCCCCTCGCGCTGCTCCCACTAAGCGAGACGCTCTCCACCTCCTGCAGGAGTATGCACTGGGTGCTGTTCTCCACCTCAACCCCCTCAAGGGACGCACCGCTCACCCTCTGCAGCAGAACGCCCGTGGTGAATCCAGCGAGGGAGAGGTTGGTGATGCGCACCCCGCTCACCTTGGAGGCGTACACCCCCACCCCGTCACCACCGCCGGTGATTAGGCTGCCGCCCCCGTCAAGCACCACACCGCCGGCGCTTATGTTTATGCAGGTGCCGCCTGAGGCGGTGATGCTTCCCGGGAGGGTGTAGTACCCAGGAGAGGTTATGTTGGCGCATCCGCTTAGTGGCACCGCGTTAGCCGCGGGCAGCAGCACCAGCAGGAGCAGGAGGTACAGCATCTGCCACACCCGAGCAGTTAGACGCATGTCTAACTACAGGCTAACATGCTCAGGCTTTTCCGAGGGCATGGAGCAGGCGCCTGAGCTTGTCCAGCACGTCCTTCGGGTTAGCCCCCAGGATTCTCACCATCGCCTCCTTGCCCACCCCTCCTGTGTCATATACCACCTCGGCGTCTCTGCACCTCTCCAAGGCTCTGAGGGTGCCCCACTCCATGGTGCTCACCCCCTCGGGCTCCTCCTCCCGGGAGAAGCTGCTCACCTTCAGCCCCGCCCTGCGGGCAGCCTCCACCACCTCATCCGAGTACCTGACGTTCAGCGCCGCTCTAACCTCAGGGCGCACCCTCTGGGCGGCTATCACCACCCGCGATAGGTGGGAGGAGCCCCCGAAGCTCACCCAGCCCGCTGGAATTGCTCTATCACCCGAGCGCACTATCCTCCCGGTGAGCCCCGCCACCTCCTCCCTGTCCACTGCCTCCGGGAGGGCGTACACGAAGTTGGAGCCCACCTGGGGTATGAGCATGGGGAAGCCCTCAATCTGAACCAGCTCCTCAATCCCCCTGACAAGCTCCTCAGCCACCCCGTACCTCTCCGCCTCCCTCCTCAGGCTGCCGGTGCAGTCCGGCATAGCCAGTGGTGAGGTGCGGGCGTGCCTCAGGCACCTCTGCAGGAACTCCTTCGCCCTCGCCACCGCCTCGGGAACCCTGTGCCCCATTGCGAGGTACCCTGCTATGGCTGCCGCATACGTGCTCCCCGTCCCCCTGAACTCCCCTTCTAAGCACCTCCCGGGCACCCTGTGCACCTCACCCCTCCAGTAGAGCAGGTCCGCGCACTCCGAGTAGCCCGTGATGAGCACGCCCTCCACCACCTCCCCGAGGCGCATCAACGCCTCCATAGCCTCATCCTCGCCCACGATTCTTACCCCGCTCAGCACCTCCGCCTCCCTGAGGTTCGGGGTGACCAGCGTAACCCTCGGGAACAGGTGCTCCTCCACCGCCCTTAGGGTGTCCCCGTCCTGCAGCAGGTGCCCCGCCGAGGACATCACCACGGGGTCAAGCACCGCCGGGTAGTCCCCCAGGAGCTCACCCACAGCCTTCGCAGCCTCCGGGGAGCCCAGCATCCCCAGCTTCGCGGCACCCACCTCAAGCTCCCGGGCGGCACGCATCTGCGCCTCCACGCCCTCCGGTGGTATGGGGAACACCTCCGCGCCCCCGCTGCTCTGGGCTGTGGCGCAGGTCAGCACCACCGCGGCGTGCACCCCCAAGGCTGAGAGGCACCTCACATCCGCGGCTATTCCAGCACCCCCGGTGCTGTCCGAGCATCCGATGCAGAGGCACACCTCAGACATTCACATCTCCCTTATGGCGCTCACGAACTCCCTCACCTTTCGCTCCGCATCCCCGCTCTCCACCGCCGTGCCAGTCACAATCACATCAGCCCCAGCCTCAGCGGCACGCCTCGCCTGCTCCCCGCTCCTAATACCCCCGCCCACTATCAGGGGCACCTCAACGGTTCTTTTCACCGCGGCTATCATCTCCTCGGGCACTGGATGCTCAGCGCCGGAGCCTGCCTCAAGGTACACCAGCCTCATGCCCAGGTACTGGGCAGCCAGCGCGTACCCGGCGGCAAGCTCGGGCTTGCTCCTGGGTATGGGCCTGGCGTCCCCCACCCATCCCACCGCCCCTCCAGGCTCAACGATTATGTACCCCATGGGCACG
Source organism: Candidatus Hydrothermarchaeota archaeon (assembly GCA_015521945.1). Lineage (GTDB taxonomy): Archaea > Hydrothermarchaeota > Hydrothermarchaeia > Hydrothermarchaeales > BMS3B > JAADFH01. The sequence continues at coordinate 1,127 of WANG01000028.1, read as the reverse complement.
GGCTCAATTCCCGCCCTCTTAACCGCATGCGCGCCGAGCGCCTGGGCGCCCGTGATGTAGTAGGGGTTGCGGGAGTTCAGCAGGCTCATGAAGAATATGGCGTGGGCGTGGGCGGAGATGCCGGAGACGTCCCCGGGGAAGAGAATCACGGGTATCCCAGCCTCATCAGCCACCTCCCGCACGGCTCTGACGCACTCGTCCAGGTGCCCCTGCTCAATGCCAGCACTCCCCCCCACCATCAGGGCATCCGTGCCCCCCGCGATGGCACCCCTGGCGAGCTCTGCGGCACGCCGGGGCTCAAGCTTCCCCGGGTCAAGAAGCGTAAAATGCGCCTTTCTCCTCTCCGTCAGCTGCAGGATGTACTCAAGCACCTGCATGCTCAGCCCTTGGTCTCCTTCCTCTTGGGCCTCAGCGCCTTGGAGCCGCACTTCCTGCACTTCTTCGCCAGCCAGGCGTTTCTCGCGTTGCACTTCCTGCAGACCTTAACCCTGAACAGCCTCCGCTCAGCCTCAGGAAACCTCGCCATCTCAGCACCTCCACCTACACTAACACCGAACCCCTATAAATCCTTTGCCCTCGCCACGAACTCCCTCACCCTGGCGGCGTCCTTAACCCCGGGAGAAGCCTCAACCCCGCTCGCCACATCAACCCCGTAGGGCTTGACCCTGCTCACCGCCTCCCTCACGTTCTCAGGCGTCAGCCCGCCCGCCAGTATCACTGGCTTATCAACCTCCCTCACCAGCTCCGCCGAGACCTCCCAGGAGTGCACCCTGCCCGAGCCGCCACCTGCCTCGGAGGGGGTGTCCAAGAGGATGGCATCCGCGTACCTCTGGTACCTCTTCGCCTCGGCTATGCTCTCCCTCCCGGAGACGTGCACCGTCTTGATTATGTTGCAGGACACCATGCTCCTGAGCTCCCTCACGAAGGCAGGGCTCTCGGAGCCGTGGAGCTGGATGAAGTCCGGGAGCACCTGCTGGTACAGCTCCACCGCCTGCTCCACGCTCTCCGGCATCATCACCAGCACGCCGGCGACGGTTGAGGGCATGGCATCCATCAGCTCCGCCGCCCTCTCGGGGGTTATCCTCCTGGGCGAATTTACGGGCACCACCAGCAGCCCCGCCATGTCC
>WANG01000027.1 GCA_015521945.1 Candidatus Hydrothermarchaeota archaeon | reverse complement strand
GGATGCAGGTGGGGGTGAGCATTGAGGGAGGGGTGGTGGGCAGGAACATTGAGATGGGGGATGTGCTCCTGGTGGACATGCCGGAGGCAGACGCAAAGTTAATAAGTCAGAAGTACAGAGAGTTCCTGAGCGAAGATGAGAGTGAGGCTCTTGAGGATATTATCAGGATAAAGCGCAGGGATAACCCCTTCTGGGCGGTAGGTGAGTAGTATGAGTGAGAATGAGAGGAAAGCTGTGGCGATGATGGTGCTTTCTGACCCGGAGAACGGCAGGGCGTACAAGGTTCCCCTGAGCGAGGAGGACATGCGCAGCATAGTGGGAAGGAGAATCGGTGAGGTGATTGAGGGCTCTGCAATAGGGCTGCCGGGAGTGAAGATTCAGCTCACCGGAGGGAGCGACCGCGACGGCTTCCCCATGCGCAGGGATGTGCACGGCGCGGTGAGGCGCAGGATACTGCTGCGCTCGCCCCCCGGCTTCAGACCCAAGGAGAGGGGGGAGGTGCGCAGGAAGAGGGTAAGGGGCAACGTTTATGTTCCCGAGATAGTGCAGGTAAATGCCAAGGTGCTGGAGAAGGGCGACGCCAACCTGGAGGAGCTGGTGAGCAAGAGAGAGGAATGAAAAGGGGGAGTTGAGATTCCGCAGTCCGAAGTTAACATAGGCCTGGTGGGACACGTTGACCACGGAAAGACCACCCTCACGCAGGCGCTTTCAGGCAAGTGGACGGATGAGCACAGCGAGGAGATAAAGAGGGGGATATCCATCAGGCTGGGGTACGCCAGCATAAGCTTCAGGAGGTGCGAGAGCTGCGGGTACTACACCACCGAGCTCAGGTGCCCCAGGTGCGGCGCCGAGACGAGGTTCCTGCGTGAGGTTTCCTTTGTTGACTCCCCCGGGCACGAGACCCTGATGGCGACCATGCTGAGCGGCGCCGCCATAATGGACGGTGCAGTGCTGGTGATAGCCGCCAACGAGCCTTGTCCGCAGCCCCAGACCAAGGAGCACCTGATGGCGCTGCAGATAATAGGGATAAGGAACGTGGTGATAGCCCAGAACAAGATTGATATAGTGACGAAGGAGCAGGCGCTGAAGAGCTACGAGGAGATAAAGGAGTTCATAAAGGGTACGGTGGCAGAGGATGCCCCCATAATCCCCATCGCCGCCCAGCACAAGGCGAACATAGATGTGCTGATACAGGCGATTGAGGAGCGCATACCCACCCCGAAGAGGGATGAGAGCAAGCCCGCAAGGATGTACATCGCCAGGAGCTTTGATGTTAACAAACCCGGCACAAAGCCCGAGGAGCTCAAGGGGGGTGTGGTGGGCGGCTCCCTGATTCAGGGGGTGCTGAGGGTGGGGGATGAGATTGAGATTCGCCCGGGATACAGAGTCTCGGAGGGGGGCGAGACCAGGTGGCAGCCCCTCACCAGCGAGGTGGTCTCCCTGCACGCCGGCAGGGAGAGGGTGGAGGAGGCACGGCCAGGAGGGCTCATAGGCATAGGCACCAAGTTTGACCCGAGCCTGACAAAGTCGGATGGGCTCTCGGGCATGGTGCTGGGGAAGCCGGGCACGCTGCCCCCAACCTGGGAGGAGCTCACCATAGAGCCCCACCTGATGGAGAGGGTGGTGGGCGCCAGGGAGGAGCTGGAGGTGGAGAGCATCAAAACCTCGGAGCCCCTGATGCTGAACGTGGGAACCGCCACCACCGTGGGCACCGTGACCTCGGCGAGAGCTGATGTGGTGGAGCTGAAGCTGAAGCTGCCGGTGTGCGCCCTTGAGGGGGACAGGGTGGCGATATCCCGCAGGATAGGGGCGAGATGGAGACTGATAGGGTACGGGGTAATCGTGTGAATGGGAAGGCGTGCGGTGCTGGACACCAGCTTCCTGCTGATGCACCTGCAGGAGAGGGTTGACATATTCACGGAGCTGAGGCTCATGCTGGGAGAGGTGGAGCTGGTGGTGCCGGAGCAGGTGCTCGGTGAGCTGGAGAGGCTGGGAGGCAGGGGAGGGAAAACCGGCAGGTTCGCACGCTCTGCTCTGCAGCTCGTCAGGGAGAGGTGCAGGGTGGTGAGGGTGGAGGCTGAGAGCGCCGATGAGGCGGTGGAGAGGCTGGCGGGTGAGGATACAATAATCTGCACCAACGATAAAGTTTTAAAGGAGAGGGTCAGAAAGAGAGGCTCACCGGTTGTGTTCATGAGAGCCCGCTCAAAGCTGGTGCTGGAAGGATACGTGTGATAAGGAGGCAGGAGTTATGGAGATAGCTGCGGTTTCAGCTCTACTCAGCATTCTGGCTCTGGGGTTTGCCGGATATCTTGTTAGGGATGTGCTCAGATATGATGCGGGTAACGAGAGGATGAGGAGCATAGCCAAGGCAATCCAGGAGGGTGCCATGGCGTACCTCAACCGACAGTACCGCACCATTGCGGTTTTTGCGGTTCTTCTCACCATTGTGCTCGCGGTGGCGATAAACTGGCAGACGGGTGCGAGCTTCCTGCTGGGCGCCGTCTTCTCGGCGCTCGCTGGGTACATAGGCATGAACATCTCGGTTAGAGCCAACGTGAGGGTGGCGAATGCCGCAAGGGAGGGCATCGCCAGGGCTCTGCCCCTCGCCTTCAGGGGGGGTGCGGTCACGGGGCTGTGCGTCGCCGGGCTCGGGCTGCTGGGGGTGAGCGTGCTCTACATCCTGTTCAGGGACCCCCTGCTGATAGTGGGCTTCGGCTTCGGGGGCTCGCTCATCAGCCTCTTTGCGAGAATCGGCGGGGGCATCTACACCAAGGCAGCGGACGTGGGCGCTGACCTGGTGGGCAAGGTGGAGGCGGGCATTCCCGAGGACGACCCCCGCAACCCGGCGGTGATAGCGGACAACGTGGGTGACAACGTTGGGGACTGCGCCGGCATGGGGGCTGACCTCTTTGAGACCTACGCGGTTACCGCCATAGGTGCCATGCTCCTCGGGTGGGTGCTGGTCAGGGATACCTTGGCTGTGGAGTACCCCCTCGCCCTGGGAGCGGCTGCGCTTCTCGCCTCCGTGCTGGGAATAATGGCGGTGAGGTACTCGGGCGGCGGGATAATGGCGACCCTGTACAAGGGGGTGGTGGTGAGCGGCGCCCTCTCGCTGGTGCTCTTCTACCTCATCACCCGGGCTCTCTTCCCCCAGGGGCTGAGCTACTCTGACCCAGTGAGGGGCGCCATAAGCGTGAGCTCCTCGGGGCTCTTCCTATCAGCCGTGGTGGGGATAGGCATAACCATAGCCATGATAGTGATAACCGAGTACTTCACCTCCACCAAGTACCCGCCGGTGCAGAGCATCGCCAGAGCCTCAAAGACGGGGGCTGCCACGAACATAATAACCGGGCTGGCGGTTGGGTACAAGAGCACGACCCTGCCAGTGCTGGCGGTGGTGGCGGGTGTGCTGCTGAGCTACAAGCTTGCGGGACTCTACGGCATAGCCATAGCTGCCATGGCGATGCTCTCGGTTACGGCGATGATAGTCGCCCTGGACAGCTACGGGCCGATAACCGACAACGCGGGTGGCATAGCGGAGATGGCTGAGCTCCCGGAGGAGACCAGGAAGGTTACGGATGCCCTTGACGCCGTTGGGAACACCACCAAGGCGGTTACCAAGGGGTACGCCATAGGGAGCGCTGGCCTGGCTGCGCTTGCGCTGTTTGCAGCCTACCTGCAGGAGGTGGGCAAGGAGACGGTTATAAGCGTGGCGTCCTTCACCGTCGCCGACCCCAGCGTGCTCGCGGGGCTGCTCATAGGCGGGCTCATACCCTTCCTGTTCGCAGCCCTCGCCATGGAGGCGGTAGGCGTTACAGCCTTCAGCGTGGTGGAGGAGGTCAGGAGGCAGTTCCGCGAGATTCCGGGGATAATGGAGGGGAAGGCTAAGCCGGACTACGCAAGGTGCGTGGACATCGTCACCAAGGGTGCGCTCAGGCAGATGAGCCTGCCGGCGCTTCTCGCGGTGCTCTCGCCCCTCGCCGTGGGGTTCCTGCTGGGTCCCTTGGCTCTGGGAGGGCTGCTCATCGGCAGCATCATCTCGGGGCTGCTGCTCGCCCTCACCATGGCAAACGGCGGCGGGGCATGGGACAATGCAAAGAAATTTATTGAAGACGGCAACTATGGTGGAAAGGGAAGCGACGCCCACAAGGCTGCGGTGGTTGGGGACACGGTGGGTGACCCCTACAAGGACACCGCAGGCCCGGCGATAAACCCGCTGATAAAGGTGATGAACACCATCGCCGTGATATTTGCCCCCCTGCTGGTGTAGAGACAAGGAGGTGTCAGCATCTTCAAGCTTGTGGTCGTGAAGGAGCTGGTGCGTGTTCCGCCCGACAGGTTCGGAACGAAGCTGGAAGAGACGATAATGGACATACTCAAGAGAGGGTACGAGTACAGGGGCAGGCAGGAGGGCGGATACGAGGGCAAGCTGCAGCCCGAGCTGGGCACCATACTGGCGGTTACAAAGGTGCTGGACATAGAGGAGGGCAGGGTCATACCCGGCGACGGTGCCGCCTACCACCCCACGACCTTTGAGATGCTGGTGTTCAAGCCCGAGCTCCACGAGATAGTGGATGCCGAGGTGGTGGAGGTCAGGGAGTTCGGCGCCTTCGTGCGCTTTGCCCACTTTGACGGGCTGGTGCACGTGTCCCAGATAACCGACGACTTCATAGTTTACGACAAGAAGAGAGGGGCGCTGATAGGCAAGGAGACCAGGAGGAGCCTTGAGCCCGGGGACAGGGTGCGCGCGAGAATCGTGGCGGTCAGCTTGGACCCAGAGAAGGTCACCAATACCAAAATCAACCTGACCATGCGCCAGCCAGGGCTGGGCAAGTTTGAGTGGATTGAGGAGGACAAGAAGAAGAAGGAGAAGGCTCAATGAGGAGAAAGGAGAGAGCGTGCAGGGAGTGCGGCAGGATTCAGGATGGGGATACCTGCGTTCAGTGCGGGGCTCCCACCTCAGCCAACTGGCTGGGGTACATCAGAATCCTTGACCCGGATAAGTCGGAGATAGCCGGGAAGCTCGGCATACCCACCAAGGGCAAGTTTGCGCTGAGGATAAAGTGATGAGGGACCTGAGGCTGCCGGAGGAGCTGAGGAGCTACCTGAGGAAACCCTTGGGCAGGCTGCTCCCCGGGGAGAAGGCCGCAGGGGAGGCTGTGGCTGGAATACCGGGAGAGAGGCTGATAGTGGTGGGGGATGTGAGCTACCGCGCCGCCTTGGAGGCGGGGGTGAAGCCAAAGCTCGCGGTGGTGGACTTCAGGGTGAAGCGCCAGGAGATAGAGGAGTACGAGCTGCAGGGGAGGGTGAGGAAGGTGAGGAACCCTCCCGGGTGGGTCACCAAGGAGCTGTGGGATGCGGTGCACGAGGCTCTGGGCGAGGAGGGGGAGCACGTGATACTGGTAGAGGGGGAGGACGACCTGGCGGTGCTCCCCTGCGTGGTTGAGGCTGAGTGGGGCGACTCCGTGGTTTACGGGCAGCCCGACGAGGGTGCGGTGCTGGTGGAGGTGGACGAGGAGGCAAAGATGAAGGTGGGAAGCGTTCTCAAGCTCATGCTAACCCATGACGAGTGGCGCAGGAGGTGATGATTATGGAGGCAGAGGTTATAGAGGAGAAGCGTGACCCCCTGCTCAACAGGGTTGAGGTGAAGTTCAGGCTCAGGCACAACGGCGCAACCCCCAGCAGGAAGGAGGCGAGGGACAAGCTCATCGCCCTCCGCGGCTCTGACCCCAAGAGGTGCGTGGTGGCGGGCATATACACCAGCTTCGGAGCCAGGGAGAGCACCGTGTACTTCAGGGAGTACGACACCACGGAGGACATGCTGAAGGTTGAGCCGGAGCACGTGCTCCGCAGGAACTTCTCTGAGGAGGAGCTTGAGAAGCTGAGAAGGGGTGAGTAGGATGAAGTGGAAGTACTACGAGGTCAAGGGCGACAAAGTTGAGAGGAAGCGCCAGTTCTGCCCCAGGTGCGGCGAGGGCGTGTTCTTGGCCGAGCACTCCAACAGGCGCTCCTGCGGAAAGTGCGGGTACACCGTCTGGAAGTAGGCTTCTTTTACTCAAACTCAATGGTTGCGGGTGGCTTGTCGGTTATATCGTAGAGCACCCTGGTCACCCCCTCTATCTCCCTGGTGAGCCTCTTTGCTATCCTCCTGAGCACCTCCCAGGGCACCTCCATGGCGGTGGCTGTCATGGCGTCAAGGCTCTCCACCACCCTCACCGCCACGGTGTGCCCGTACTCCCTTATGTCCCCCTTCACCCCCACGGTTTTGGTGTCAAGGAGCACCGCAAAAGCCTGCCAGGGTTTGAGGCCAGCTCTGCGTATCTCCTCCTCAACTATCGCGTTCGCCTCCCTCACCACCTCAAGCTTCTCGGGGGTGACCTCGCCTATGATGCGCACCGCAAGCCCGGGGCCGGGGAAGGGCATCCTCTCAGAGATGCTCTCGGGCAGCCCGAGCGCCCTGGCTACAACACGCACCTCGTCCTTGTAGAGGTCACGGAGGGGCTCCACCAGCTCAAGCACCATGCCGCTGGGCAGACCTGCAACGTTGTGGTGGCTCTTTATGCCGCCCCCGCTCTCAATCCAGTCGGGGGCTATGGTGCCCTGCACAAGGTGGGTCGCCCTGACCTCGGCCGCCACCTCCTCAAACACCTCAATGAACACCCTGCCTATTATCCTGCGCTTCTCCTCTGGATCGGTGACGCCCCTGAGAGCCTCAAGGAAGCGCTCTCCTGCGTCAACCACCCTGAGGTTCATGCCCAGCTCCTCACCGAATATGCGCCTGACCTCCTCGGGCTCGCCCTTGCGCATGAACCCGTGGTCCACGAACACCGCAACCAGGTGCTCCCCCAGGGCGCGGTGAGCCAGCACCGCCGCAACGCTTGAGTCAACTCCGCCCGAGAGGGCTATTATCGCGGTCCTGTCTCCAACCTGCCTCCTTATCTCCTCAACAGCCTCCTGGATAAACTTCTCAGGGTCCAGCATCTCTTCTCCTTCTCCTTTCAATCGCTGAGGATACGAATG
>WANG01000026.1 GCA_015521945.1 Candidatus Hydrothermarchaeota archaeon | reverse complement strand
CCAGCCTCAAAGTCTATCTCAATCTCCTCCCCCTCCTCAGCGTCAACCCTCGCCTCAACCAGGGGCAGACCCACGTTTATGCTGTTCCTGAAGAATATCCTGGCAAAGCTCACCGCAACCACGGCGGCGATGCCCGCGCCCTTCAGCGCTAAGGGGGCGTGCTCCCTGCTTGAGCCGCACCCGAAGTTCCTGCCGGCAACTATTATATCCCCCTCTCTCACCATATCCGCAAACCCGGGGCGCACCTTCTCAAACACGTGCCTGGCGAGCTCCTTCTCGTCAGCGGTCACCAGGTACTCCGCGGGGATTATCTGGTCGGTGTCCACGTTGTCCCCGAACCTCCACACCCTGCCCCTTATCCTGCTCAGCCCGTTGTGTGTCATGGCTCCTCAGCGCTCCAGACGCTCATCACACCTCAGACTTGGGTTCTCTCCTCACAGGAGCCACGGCTACTCCTCAACCCTGACCACTATGGCGTGGCCCTCTGCGTCAACCTCAACTATCCTGCCGCCCTCAAGCTCAACCGTCTCGCCCAGCAGCCCTCTGGCGACGACCCTGCCGTCCTGCTCCCGCACGAGCACCGCGTTGTCCAGCACCTGCTTCCTCTCACCCCTCTCAAGCACGTAGAGCTTTGACTCGCACATGCTCCACTTCAAGAAGCATGCCGATTACAATAATTTTGGGGCAACCCAGGTGCACCTCCTGCGTGTCAAAACATTTATAAACCACGGTGGAGCAGGTTTGCATGCAGGAAAACCACAGAGCGGTGGAAGGTATGAGTACAGGAGATAGGAAAGTGAGGAGGAAGAGGTTGAATCTGCACATTCTGCACCAGAACTGCCATCTTGGCAACCCTCTGGGCAGGGATTTCAACTACAAGGAGGAGTTTGAATCTCTGGACCTTGAGGCGGTGAAGAGGGACCTCAGGGAGCTCATGACCAGCTCCCAGGAGTGGTGGCCCGCTGACTTCGGGCACTACGGGCCACTCTTCGTGAGGCTCGCCTGGCACAGCGCGGGCACCTACAGGGAGGGTGACGGGCGAGGGGGTGGAAGCCGCGGCATAATACGCTTCTGGCCCCTCAACAGCTGGCCCGACAATATAAACCTTGACAAGGCGCTTCGCCTGCTCTGGCCCATAAAGCAGAAGTACGGGCGCAAGATATCCTGGGCTGACCTCATAATCCTGGCAGGAAACGTGGCTCTGGAGTCCATGGGCTTCAGAACCCTGGGGTTTGCCGGGGGGCGGGTTGACGTCTGGGGACCCCAGGAGGACATCTACTGGGGCAGCGAGGAGGAGTGGCTTGAGGACAGGCGCCGCACCCCCGAGGGGGGACTTGAGGAGCCCTTGGCGGCAACCCAGATGGGGCTGATATACGTGAACCCCGAGGGTCCCGGGGGCAAGCCTGACCCCGCAGCCGCAGCCAGGGACATACGCCTGGCGTTCTCCAGGATGGGGATGAACGACGAGGAGACGGTGGCTCTCATCGCGGGGGGGCACGCCTTCGGCAAGTGCCACGGAGCAGCGTCCCAGTCCCACCTTGGCCCGCCACCCGAGGAGGCGCCTGTTGAGCAGCAGGGGCTGGGGTGGAAGAGCTCCTACGGCACCGGCAGGGGTCCCGACACCATCACCAGCGGTATTGAGCTCACCTGGAGCACCACCCCCACAAAGTGGGGTATTCAGTTCCTCAGGTTCCTCTTCCAGTACGAGTGGGAGCTCACCAGGGGCCCGGGTGGTTGCTACCAGTGGGTTGCAAAGGACGCTGAGCCAGTTGTGCCTGATGCCCACGACCCCTCAAAGAAGCACCGCCCCGGGATGCTCACCACCGACTTAGCGCTGCGCTTTGACCCCGCCTACGAGAAGATAGCCCGCAGGTTCATGGAGAACCCGGAGGAGTTTGAGAAAGCCTTCGCCAGAGCATGGTTCAAGCTCACCCACAGGGACATGGGCCCGAGAGCCCGCTACCTGGGTCCGGAGGTGCCAGAGGAGGAGTTTATATGGCAGGACCCCCTCCCCGCGGTGGACCACGAGCTCATTGACGCCAATGATGTGGCTGAGCTTAAGGGGCGCATCCTGAGCTCGGGGCTAAGCGTAACCGAGCTCGTTTACACCGCCTGGTCTGCGGCTTCCACCTACCGCGATTCTGACAGGCGAGGTGGAGCGAATGGAGCACGCATTCGCCTGGCTCCCCAGAAGGACTGGGAGGTAAATCATCCAGCTCAGCTCGCAAGGGTGCTGCAGGTGCTTGAGGGCATTCAGAGGGAGTTCAACGAGGCTCAGAGGGGCGGTAAGAGGGTTTCCATGGCTGACCTCATAGTGCTCGGCGGGTGCGCTGGTGTGGAGCACGCAGCCAGGAAGGCAGGGGTTGAGGTTGAGGTGCCCTTCACCCCCGGGCGCACCGACGCCTCCCAGGAGCAGACCGACGTGCGCTCCTTTGCCGTGCTTGAGCCCTTCGCCGACGGCTTCCGCAACTACCTGAAGGCGCAGCACCCGCGCCTGCTGCCTGAGGAGCTGCTCATTGACAGGGCAAGCCAGCTCACCCTCACCGCACCCGAGATGACGGTGCTCCTGGGCGGGCTCAGGGTGCTCGGATGCAACTACAACCACACCCCCCACGGGGTTTTCACCTCCACCCCCGGGGCGCTCACCAACGACTTCTTCGTTAACCTGCTGGACATGAGCACGGAGTGGCGGGCTGTGGACGAGGATGAGTACCTCTTTGAGGGGTACGAGCGCGGCACCGGGGAGCTGAGGTGGACGGCAACCAGGGTTGACCTCATCTTCGGGGCAGACTCCCAGCTCAGGGCTATAGCCGAGGTTTACGCCTGCTCGGATGCGAGGGAGAAGTTCGTCCACGACTTCGTTGCCGCCTGGAGCAAGGTCATGAACCTGGACAGGTTTGACGTGGAGTGGAGGTAGCAGGAGAAGATTTATACCCCGGAAAACCCCAGGTTACCCCATGGTGCTCATAGACGACATCGGGAGCTTTCCCCTTCCCGAGGGGGTTACCAGGGAGAGTTTCAACCGTGCATATCCGGCAGCCCAGGAGGCCTTTGCAGCCCGCAGGAGGCTGGAGGAGGTGCCGGAGCTTGAGCCCTTCCTCACAGCCGTTGAGAGCTCGCTGCTCGCAAAGCTGGATACGCAGCTTGACATCGTAACCTACCCCCAGCACTACGACATGCACACCCAGTTCATGCACCCCATAGAGAAGCACCAGAGGGAGCCCTACCTGATTGATGAGAGGTACGCGGTTATACCCGAGGTTTACGTGGCGGAGAGGGTTGCAAAGCTAAGGTACGAGGAGACCGGGGAGAGGGTGCGCCTGAGGGTGTGCGTTACAGGGCCTGTTGAGCTCTACCTGAAGACACCCTTCGGGTTCAGCGTGTACGAGGAGGTGCTGCTCAACTTGGCGGAGAGCGTTAGAGCCTTCCTCAGGAACTCCATCCTTGACAGGAAGCACATCAGAACCGAGGTTGTGAGCATAGACGAGCCCAGCCTGGGGTTCGTGGACCTCCTGAACGTGGAGCGGGAGGGCATAATAAAAGCCCTGGAGAGGAGCATCCGCGGCGTGGATGCGGAGGTGCAGGTGCACCTGCACACCCTGAAGGCAGCCGAGTACCCCCTTGAGGCTGAGGGTGTCAGCACCATCACCGCCGAGTTTGCCTCCGCACCTGAGAACATTGAGCTCATAACCAGGGAGGAGCTTGAGGCGAGGGACAGGTACCTGAGGGGGGGCGTGGCGAGCACCAGCATAGACCGCAAGCTCGGGGAGCTGGCGCAGAGGGGCATAAGGAACCCCACCCCGGAGCAGCTTGCTGACCCTGAGGAGAGCATCGCAAAGCTCTACCTGAAGCTCAGGGAGAGGTTCGGGGACAGGCTGAGGTTCGCAGGTCCCGACTGCGGGCTCGGCAGCTGGCCCTCGCAGGAGGCTGCCAGGCTGGTGCTGGAGCGCTGCGTCAGGGCCGTGCGGGAGGCTGAGTCCTCTTCAGCCTGAGCACCTTCTCCAGAAGCTGCAGGTTCAGCTCGGTCTCCCCCTCAAACCTCCCCGCCTTGGCTTCCCTCACCCTGCCCAGGTCGTAGCAGGTGGTGCTCTGTATGTCCACAAGCACCCCCTTCACCCCGAACCTCTCAAAGTCCTGCTGGTGCTTCACGTAGAAGCTCTCGCAGCAGGAGCCCAGGAAGGCGCGCACCCCCTCTCCCCTGAGCCTCGTGAGGGTCTCCTCTAAGTGCTCGTAGTTGGTTATCGTTATCACCCGCATCCCCAGGCTCTCCGCGAGCTCGTAGGCTCTGCCCACGCTGCACCCGCCGCACTTCCTGCACCCGTCCGCATGCCTAAGCTCGCACCACTTCGGCTTTGCGCAGTAGGGGAGGAGCAGCACCTCAACCTGTGGCACCTCGGTGAACCTGCCCAGCACCGTGAAGACCTCCGAGGTCTCCTCAGCCCGCATGCCCTGCTCCACGAGCTCCAGCTTCGCCACCGCGTCCTGCAGGGCTCTCGCTATGCCCTGCCACCCAACCCCGGGAACCCTGGCGCCGCTCCTCTGGAAGAACTCCCTCACCACGCGCTCAACCTCCTCCCCCCTCGCTGGCGTGTCCTTGAGCTCAGCCTCAAGGTCTGGTATGGCACGCCTGGGGAAGGCGTAGAAGTCGCCGGTTATCAGGGCGTACTTTATAACCCCCGGGGGCACCTCAACCACCAGCTGGGCTCTCACAACCCCGCCCTCGCACCTGCGCACACCCTGGAGCACCGCCCGCTCGGCGGGTGCCCTCCTCACCCCGTGAACCCACTCCCTGGACCTGAACCTCGGTAGGAGCTCCTCAAACAGCTCCCTCTCCCTCGGGGTAAGCTCGCCCGCCTCGGCCTCAAACCCGAACTCCCTCTCAAAGCTCTCCACCAGCACCCGCTTGAGCTCCTCCACCTCCGGCACGTACCCCAGCTCCTCGGCTATGCAGGTCACCCGCTCCCTCACCGACTCTATCTCCTTGTTCTGCAGCTTCTCCGCGGGTATGCGAAGCGCCCTGAGCATGGTCTCAACATCAAAGTCAACCAGGAGGGTGCCCTGGAAGAGCAGGGCATCACCCTCAAAGGTGCCCCCGGTGCCTGAGATCTTCCTCCCATCCACCTCTATGTCGTTCCTTGGCCTGAAGGCGGCATTTATCCCGAGCTCTCTCAGCGCCCTGACCACGGGGGCGCACATCACCCTGTACAGCTCCTCCATGCTCCCCGCCCGCACGCTCCTCCTGCTCGCCACCACCTCCCACCCTATCTGGGTCTCATCAAAGTATATGGCTCCTCCTCCCGTTATCCTGCGGTTAACCTCAATCCCCGCCTCCCTGCAGTACTCCAGCCTCACCTCCAGCTCCGTGCACTGGTGCAGCCCCACGAGCACCGCATGGGGTGAGAACTGCATAAAGCGCAGCGTGTCCGTGGAGGCGCCCTCAGCCCTTGCGGTGAGCAGAGCCTCGTCAAGCGCCATGTTCTCGGCGGCGCTCCTCTTCCCGGTGTCAAGCAACCGCCACCTCAGAGGCTCACCTCCCCTCGCATATCTCTATGAAGTTCCTGAAGACCTCCTCCCCCCTCGGGGTGTGCGCCACCTCCGGGTGGAACTGCACCCCGTAAACACCCAGCTTCTCATTTGCCATAGCCTCTACCTCGCAGCTCCTGCTGTGGGCTAATCTGAGGAACCCGCTGGGGAGCCTGGACACCTCATCCCTGTGGGACACCCAGGCGGTGAAGCTGGGCGCCAGCCCCCTGAGAATCCCGTCCTCCTCGTCAACTATTATCTCCTCCTCCGCGTACTCCCCGGTCTCCGCCTCCCTGACCTCCCCCCCGAAGACCTTTGCGATTATCTGGTGACCCAGGCAGATGCCCAGGATGGGCACCTTTCCAGCAAGGGCTGAGATTATCTCACCCGAGTTTCCAGCCTCCTGCAGGAAGGGTCCGCCACCCACCACCACGCCTTCAGGCTCCATAGCCTCAACCTCCTGCGGGGTGAGGGTGTTCTGCACGAGCTTGGCCTCCCTGCCGAGGTAGCGCAGGGTGCGGTAGATGCGGTGGTTGTACTGACCACGGTTTGCGATGACCACGTACATCAGCACCACCTCAGGTCTGCGCCTCTCCCCTCAAGCACCCTCAGCAGGCGCCTTCCCCACTCAAGCTTCCTGAGCTTGCGCGGGGTTGGTGGGGTGAAGGAGTACCTTCCCACCTTCTCCCCGAAGTCCATCCCGTAGAGGTTTATCCGCTCCGCACCTAAGGCGTGAGCCATGAAAACCGCCCTGTCCCCGTCGGTGAAGCCCCCGAAGTTGTACACCCCCTCGGGAGGCTCTACCTGGGTCGTGGGCACCACGTTTCTCAGCTTCGGGACGTACCTCCTCACCGCCTCAACGTTGTCCGCATGCGCATGCACCACAACCACGCTGCCAAGCATGCTGGCTTCAAGGATGTCCTCCACCCTGCCGTCAAGGTCGGTGACTATGACCTCTGGCACCCTGCCCCTCTCCATCAGGAAGCTGGTGGCGCCGTCGCAGGCTATTGCGGTGCCCTCTGGAATGCGCTCCAGCTCCTCAAGGCTTGGCCCTGCGCCGAAGACGTTCACCTCCCTGCCACCGAGAATCTGCTTAAGGCAGGTGAGGGAGCACCGGTGCCTCACCGCATCCCTCAGCACCAAAGCTGCCCTGGCGTCTTCCTCCTCGGAGAAACCGAAGTCCATGCGTATTCTCCTGTAGAGCTCCAGCCACTCCCGAAGCTGCATCTCGCTACTTGACCTTCTCAACCAGCACCCCGCAGGGCATGGGGAACTTCATCGCCGCTCTGCGCAGCGCCTCCTTGGCGTTCTCTATGTGCCCCTCGGTGGTGTAGATGGTGATTATCTTCTGCCCCTTCTTCACCACAGCCGCAAGCCCAACCGGCTTCCCGAAGGCTCTGCGCATGCCGTCGCTTACCCTGTCAGCTCCAGCACCGGTTGCCATCTTGTTCTCCCTGAGCACCACGTGCGGGTAAATCCGGAACTTCATGTAGAACCCGCTCCTGCCCGCGCGCTTTGCTATGTACCTGTTGGCGGCAACCCTGCCAGCCTCCAAGGCGTTGTGGGTTATCTGGGCGAGCTCCTTGGCGTAAAGCGACACAGCATACTCAAACCTGTCCCTGCCCGCGGCGTCGCCCATGTCAAATATGGTTATCTTCGGGTTGGGAAGGCTTGAGATGTACTCACGCCTCGTGTACAGGCGCTTCTTGGGTATGCGGTATATCCTGCCGGGCTTGAGCTTTGCCATGATCACAACCTCCAGCGTTCCAACTCAGTGCCCAGCTTCCCGTAGTAAAATATATATAAACCCGAAGGCGCGGGGACAAGGGTTAAATACGCCGGGGCACAGAAACATCCAGCGAGGGCTGGCGAGGAGAGATGTTCGCATCACCCCCCTTTGAGCCGCTGGAGGAGCACGCAAGGCTCGTTGGCCGCTGCTCGGACATGCTGAGGGAGATGGTCTCAGCCTACCTGAGGGAGGACTTTGAGGTTGCCGAGAGCATGGCGCTGCGCATCTCCGAGCTTGAGCACGAGGCAGACAGGCTCAAGAACACGATAAGGGAGCACCTCCCCAGGAGCATATTCATGCCCGTGGACAGGGGCGACTTTTTGAACTACCTGCGGGAGCAGGACAGGGTTGCCGACAGAATTGAGGAGGTTGCGCTCACCCTCAGCCTGAGGCGCACCTCCATACCTGCAGAGCTAAAAACGGACCTGCAGAACATGACGAAGAAGGTGTGCGACGTTGTGGACCTTGTACCTCTGGCTGTCAAGAGCTTGGTGGAGCTCCTTGAAAGCACCTTCCGCAGGAAGCCCAGCAGGGTTAACCTGTACATAAGCCTGATGGACGAGAAGGAGCAGCTGACCGATGAGCTTGACCTGAAGCTGAGGCGTCACATCTTTGAGCTTGAGGAGGACCTGACCCACGGTGAGCTCTTCCACCTCATGCGGGTTGTCAAGCTCCTCGCCAGGGTGGCTGACCACGCCGAAAACTGCGGGGACATGATGCGGGTGATGATAGCCAGGCTGTAGGTGAGGGATATGATGGAGCCCAAGACCGAGATAATAATGGTTGGACACATACTTGAGAAGAACATAATCTTTGAGATGTACGAGCGGATAAAAGACCTGAAGGTTGACGTCAGGCACTGCGAAATCTCATTCACCACCCTCAAGGAGGGCATAGAGAAGCGAAAGCCATCAACGATGAGGTGCTACCTGATAGGTCCAAAGGAGGAGCGTGAACGCGCCATAGCTGTAATCAGAAAGCTCGCAGAGGAGCACGACTGTGGCATTGAGACCATAGACTACGAGGAGATGTGGAAGAAGCGGTAGATGATGTTAACCCGTCCTCCTATTATAGATGCTGGTTCTTGGCGTTGACCTGCTGGCAGGCTCGCCAAATGCGAGAACCCAGCCCAGATACTCGGTTGCGGTGCTGGAGAACGGCAGGTTCGTCCTCAGGGAGGAGGTTACCAGGAGCAGGTTGCTGCGGCTCATAAGGGAGCTGAGGCCGGATAGAATAGCCGTGGACAACGTGCTGGAGCTCTTCCCGAAGAAGAAGATGCGCTCCTTCTTCTACCTTCTTCCCCCCGGAACCCAGCTGGTACAGGTTACGGGTCCCCACGGCTCGGCGAAGCCCCTGCACGTGGTGGCTAAGAGCTACGGGGTCAAGGTTG